>JAJZEJ010000518.1 GCA_021828635.1 Chloroflexota bacterium | reverse complement strand
TGTACCGTATCGTGGTACACTGAACTATAACATAGAAATAACGCCGTTGTCAAGGGAAAATCCACCTGATTTGTTCATATCGTGGATATTTGTATCACAATGTGGTATAGTAAAAAGAGGGATAACTTTTTGGTAGATGTTTAGCTTAATAGATAGAGGAAATGAAGCAAATGGTGCTATCGGAAACCGAAGGAGAACAGCGTGACCACAGGGGGGTTCAAGTCATTGCGCGTGCTGCCGATATTTTGCGTACCCTCAAAGGCCATTCTCAGGGCTTGAGCCTCGCGCAGATTGCAAAGGAGGTTGGATTAGCACGCTCGACCGTCCATCGTATCGTGAGTGCGCTCGAAGCCGAGCAATTCGTGACATCCTCGGCTCCAAATGGTCACATCCGTCTTGGCCTGGGCCTTGCACCTCTTGCTGCATGGGTGAACAGTGAGTTACGTTACCAGCTTCATCCTTTTTTAGAGTCGCTCTCAAGAGAGGTGAACGAGACCGTTGATCTTGCTGTGCTTGACGAAGATAAGGTCTTTTTCGTCGATCAGGTCGCGGTTCCACATCGTCTTCAAGCTGCTTCCTCAGTAGGAGCAACGTTTCCACTGCACTGCACCGCAAACGGCAAGGCACTTCTTGCTGAAATGCCAGTCGAACAAGTCGAACATCTCGTGCCGGAAGTCCTACAGGTATTCACAGCGCAGACAATTACCTCGCGTGAATACCTGTTGGAGGAACTCAAGCGCATTCGTATCGAACATATTGCCTATGACAGAGAAGAACACACCAAAGGAATTTGTGCCGTCGGTACGGCGGTACGAGACGCGATGGGAAGTCTAGCCGCTATCACAATTCCGGTTCCCTCGATCCGCTTCTATGACAATGAACAACAACTCTCATCCGCGCTCTTGCATATACGTGAACGCATTGCCCAACGGTTTGACGCTCTCTAGAGAAGAGGACTTCACAAGTTTGTAGCTCCTAGTGCTTTTATTGAGGTTTTTTGCGCTTGAGATATGCCTTTGAGGCCGTCTATATGCATTCTTTCGTATGGCCTCTCGCTGCGTAATGTTTGAAGACATGCGCCCGTCTCTCTACTCCATAAAGCAAGCGTGCCGTCATCATCGCCACTAGCAAGCAAGCGGTTATCGGGACTAAAGGCTACTGACCATACCTGACCACCTCCTAGAGAAAAGACTTTGAGACGCTGCTCGTCACTTTTCTCCTGGAGAGACCATACCCTCACTGTATGATTGTCGGTTCCCGCAGCCAACATTGTGCCATCTGGGCTGAAAGCTATTGCTTTGGCCCAATTGGCAACTCCCTGACCTTCTACAATCTTGCGGCTCTGTTCTTGCTCATCTATCTCTACCCCTTGCGCCAGACTCCAGCGCGTCACCATCTCGTCATCGCTGCCACTGAGCAATGTTTTTCCATCCTGGCTAAACGCCAAAGCCCCTATCGGATGGTTGCCATTCTGTAATACTTTGAGGCAATCTCCACTCTCAACATCCCACAACCGAATCTCTCCGTCGTTATTGCCACTCGCCAGTAGCTTCCCATCAGCACTAAATGCTACCGACCAGACGAAGTTCTCATGCCCTCGCAATACTTTTAAGCGATGTTCTGTATGTATCTGCCAAAGTTTTACCGTGCGCTCAAAACCACCACTGGCCAACATATTTCCGTCGGGGCTAATAGCCGTTGACCAGACCATTGTCTTATGGCCCCGAAAAACCTGCAAACACTGCCCACTCAGCTTTTCTATCTCTGTTCTCACTGCCCACAACTTGAGAGTTTCGTCGTCTCCACCCGTGACAAAGGTTTTACCGTCAGGGCTAAATGTCACCGACCAGATACGACCCGCATGGGCCTGAAAGACTTGGAGGCAGGTTCTATGCTCCACATCCCACACTCTGAGCATACCTTGATCGTCTCCCTGCACGAGCAAGCGGCCATCGGGACTGAAACTAACTGCACAGATAACACGGCTATAGCCTTGTAAGGTTGCCAGACTTCTGCCCGCCTTCACATCCCAGAGTTTCACTTGTCCCCCATAAGAGATACTTGCCAGGAGGTCATGGGGGCCAAAGGCCACTTGACTCACCCAAATGGGATGACCAACTAATGTTCGGATACGCGAAGGGCTTCCTTCTCCTATGATGCGCCATACCTCTATTGTGCCATTATAGCTACCACTTGCCAGAAGGCTTCCTTCCGCATCAAAAGCGATTGACGCAGCTTTACTGGTAAGCAGGCGCAATGTTTTCAAGCATTGACCGCTACTCACTTCCCAGAGATTGATGAGTCCATCCTCCGCACCACTGGCTAGTAGGCTCCCTGTTGGATGAAAGGCTACCGCCATAATCATACCACTATGGCCGTGTAGCACGTTGAGACAGGTTCCGGCATGTACATCCCAGATACGTACCGTTTCGTCGTCGCCACTACTTGCCAACATTGTGCCATCGGGGCTAAAGGCGACCGACCAGATTACAGCAGTATGCCCATGTAACACGTTGAGACAGGTTCCCGCACGTACATCCCAGATACGTACTGTTTCATCATCTCCTGCCGTCACCAGAAGCGTCCCATCGGGACTGAAAGCCAGCGATCTTACCCATTTTTCATGACCCTGCAACGTTGCGAGACAATGTTCATATAGTTCTTGAGTTCTCTCATCTCCTGTAAGACTCCATAGCTTCACGCTACCGTCATAGCCTCCACTGGCGAGCATAGTACTATCCGAACTAAAAGCGAGTGTCCACACTATTCGACGATGCCCCTTGAAAGTCGCTAATGATCTACTGTCAGCGACATGCCAGAGACGAATCTGTCCACTGAAACTACCAACAGCCAGATACTTTCCATCGGGGCTAAGAACCATAGAGGCCATGCTTTCCACAGGTTCTGTAAACAACGATTCGGTGATCTCGGCCCCCCTAAAATTGGCATCCTGTGCCTCTATACCCTGTAAGTAGGCTTGCCGAATAGCAAGAAACGAGCAATCTACACTGCGAAGATTGCCTTTGAGGTAGCGCAAGAGATTAACCAGATTGCCTCCACCATACCTGTGGGTTGTCAGTGGCTGCTCTCTTAGCTGCTCCATCACAAAGTATAAGTGCTGCTCAAGCTTTTGTGCCTCTACGAAATGTGCCAATAATCTTTCTATCATGGGCTGGACGAGCATACGTATCTGGCTCTCGCGGATATAGTCATTGCTTTGTGCCTTCATAATTGCATGCGTGATGAACAGCAGCGGCCTGTTCTGCAAAACCTCCTTGCTCATCTGCTGCACCAGGCGCTCGCTGATATACTCCATCACAACTGGTTGGAGCGTAAAGGTGGCCTTTTGCTCTCCACGTTCGATGAGACAACGGCGCAAAAGCGCCATTAAAGCGGTGAGAAGCTCTCTTCTGGGTGTAACACTGCTCAGGTTTGCACTTAATATTTCAAGTGAGACCGGCTCGCGCTCAATAGCGAGCCAGTAGAGCAAATCTTGTTCCAGAGGTGTGAGCCGTTCAAACTGATGGTTGAGCAACTGCTGGAGCGTATGAAGAATGACAGAGCCTTCTTGCAAAAAAGCTGCAATATCTCCATCAAAGAGTTCTCGCACCGCCGCAGAGGCGATCTTGAGGGCTAAGGGGTTGCCTGAGTAATGCTGAACAATAGCTTCCCAATCAGCCTGCTCACCAAAAAGCTCTTTGTCACGGAGCAATTGCTGGCTCTCTACTCGTCCCAGGCCAGAAAGTTTCAGCTTCCGCACATGTGCATGTAGACCCTCTAACGGTTCAAGTTCTCCGAGCATCTCACGGCTAGTTAAGAGCAGGCAACTTTGATGGGCCATCTCTGCGATACGCAGAATAAGCTTGCCATAATCCTCGTACCCGTTACGGTAGTCACCGGCAAGACTTCCTGGTTGCAGCAACGTTTCAATGTTATCCAATATCAGCAAGCAGCGTCGTTTGCGCAACAGTTCGATCAGGACGCCAATATTTTTTTCTGTACTCTCAAAGGAAGATGTAGACTGCTCCGAAAGAGTTTGGATGCAATCAGCTAGTAATTCTTGCAGAGGGGGAGCATTACGCAGGGAACGCCAGAGGACGAAACCGACATGTTGCAGCATCTCTTGCGCAAAACGGATAGAGAGTGTGGTTTTGCCAATTCCTCCCATACCGAGTAAGAGTACGACGCGACATTGCTCGCTTTGTACCCAATCATGCAGTTTCAGTAGTTCCCGCTCACGTCCATAAAATAAAGCGACATCACTGGCCTCTCCCCAATCTACCCGATGGAGCAATGAAGGCGCGTGCGCAACGATAGCTTCATCCGCATACATCTCTTTTTTTGATGATAGATGCTGTGGATGCTGTGGATGCTGTGGATTCTGCTGTCTAAGCAGATCGGCGAACCATGCTTCATCAAAGAAAGCTTTGCGACGTGACGCGCTCTCCACGGCCTGTTCCCAGAACGCCTTCGCTTCTTCTCGCTCATGCCCTACAACAAAAGCCCCATTACGCAGGTAAAGCTTGATGAGTTCCTTTAAGTTAGCAGTGGTAGGGTACGCTGTGCCACCCTCCCAATGCCCAATCGTTCGCTCAGAGACACCTAGCACCCTTGCCACTTCGGCCTGGACGAGCCTCGCCTTCTCACGCAACGTGAGTGCTAGCAAGCCAAAGCGGGAATCTTTGAGCTTGTATCGACGATGATAGCTCATATTTCTGCGCTCCCAATCAGCAATCCTCTTCCCTAAAGGAGTGAGTTCATACGCTCAACCGGAATCAACCGGAAGCATTGAGAAAGAGAAAATCAGAAACGAGTGGTAGTGATTTTCTCCCTCTCATTCGCTACACTTCAAACAAGACAAAGAAAGCGAAAAAATAAGCTTTCTTCTAGAACATCGCAAGGAAAGGTCAAACATGTGTTCACACAACAATGGCCCTACAGCGTCTCTACAAGTCGTAGAGTGACTTGAAATAGGCGCTCTATAGAAGAGCCATCTTACTGGAATGGTAACATAGGCACTGATTACTGTCAATGCACTCTTTTCTCTGCTTTCTTACCACCATTACCGTGTAGCAATGGAAAACTGTTGCACGATGTGTTGAATACGTGTAGAGCCTCGAAATCTCAGCCCTTATGGTAATGTAGGAGTATCACTATGTCGATTATTGAACACGTTACACCCTCGCATAGCATGACGCGAGATGATGCCCTTGCACAAGCAAAAGTCCTTGCCTCAGCTATTCGAGAACGCGCACAGGCTGCTGAGTATGCTCGCCATCAACTTCCAGAGACGATTCAGGAGATTGTCCAAGCTGGTTTAATTCGTCTCCTGACTCCGGCACGCTGGGGAGGCTATGAGCTTAATTTTGATACCTTCGTGGATACGGTCATCGAAATAGGGAAGGCTGATGCGTCCGCTAGCTGGTGTTACTCATTTTTGAACATTCATGCCTGGC
>JAJZEJ010000592.1 GCA_021828635.1 Chloroflexota bacterium | reverse complement strand
GCCCATCGTAGCTGAGCGTCTGATGTACTTCCACTACGGTCCTAACCATCTTTCTGGTGCCACCGAGGCTGTAGGCGAGCCTGGACCTGCCGCGCAAAATACCTTCTCCTTTGCCGAAGGCTATACCGCCAATACGTTCGAGGAGTATCTAACCGTGCAGAATCCTACACAGAACGATGAAACGGTTGCGGTAACGCTCTTCTTCGATACCTATGTCTCGGAGACGCAATACCTGGTGAAGGCACACAGCCGTTTCACGGTACCCATTAACACGTTAGTAACGCCGATTGCCTCGGCCTACAACAACCAGGGTACGAATTCGTTCTCCGTCTCCATGATTGTGCAGGCACTTGGCAACAACGCTGCGATTGTGGCTGAACGCCCGATGTACTTCAACTATCACGGCGACCAGGGTGGCACCGATGTCATTGGCTACACCCAATCTTTGAACTAACGACTTTTACAGCTCTGTAGGGATGCGATTCATCGCGTCCGTCACGCCGGTTTGGCCCATCAGCCTCTCACGCCTAAAAACGGATGCGATACATCGGTCCCTACGTTGGTTTTTCCTTAAAAGATGTAGACCTATGTACCTGTAAATTTAGTCAATATATATTTATTGTAAAGTGCATGTTTCTTGTTATGCATCCGATTTTATATGAATTCCGTATACTTTAATAGATATATTTCGGGAAAAGCTTAACAATAGACATAAGAGGTACAATATGTTGTCATCACGACACCATTTCACAGCTATTTTTGCACGCTATTTGCTCATGCTTTTGGCTATCAGCATGCTCGTTGCATCGGCTGCATTTTTGTATCGGCAACCAGCTCATGCTCAGTCGGTTGCCACGCAAACGGTCAATCCGCATCGCCCGGTGCTGGCTTTCTATTATATGTGGTATACACAACCCGATTGGACATTAAGCAAAATGTCAGATCTACCCACAAGTGAATATAATTCAGCCGATCCTTCGACTATACAAAACCAGTTGCAAGAGGCGGCTCATGCGGGTATTACGGGTTTCATTAGCTCCTGGTGGGGCATCAACGATCAGACGGATACGAACTTCTCACAATTACTGAGTGATTCCGCCTCGTTGACGCAGACGACGGGTCAACCCTTTGCTTCCTCGATCTATTTTGAGAGCGATTCACCTCATTTGCAAGGTGAGACCAACATGGTCAATAGTTTGCGCTACGTCGTCGCCAACTACACCAATAACTCTGCCTATTTTCATTGGCAGGGTAAGCCAGTGATTTTTGTGTGGGATCCGCTAGGCGGTGGGCGCACACTCTCGCTGTGGGCCTCGGTTATCAAGCAGGTTGACCCGCAGCATCACATCATCTGGTCCGCTGAGGGTGTGAACATCAACCTGTTGAGCGTCTTCGATGGCATTCATCTATACAGCGCCGGTTATTGGGGGCTGTTGAATAAAGATATGAATGCAGTTGACCAGGAATTTAGTGGCAAGGTAGCATCCTATAATGCTGCGTATCATACAGATAAAATCTGGGCGGCAGGTGTGATGCCTGGCTACAACGATACGCATATCGCTGGACGCAAGGGAACTTTTATTGTGCCGCGCGATAACGGCGCAACCTATCATACCAGTTGGACGGCAGCTATGGCTAGCAACCCTTCGTGGATTACAATTACCTCATTCAACGAGTGGTACGAGGGGTCGATGATCGAGCCGAGCGTAACCTACGGCACACAGTACCTTGATCTTACCAAGCAATATGCGCAACAGTGGCATGGGTGATAAAACCAATAGTGACGTTATGTAACTTTTTTGCGTCTCTCATTATAGAGGTATTCTTCTTGGATGCCTCTTTGCTGTGTGTTGTATTGCCCAATACATCATGAGAGGAATGCTGTCCCCTCTCTCCAAAGAAAGGCGTCATCGTATGCCACATTACTTTACACTTGAGGAGGCCGAGGCATTGTTGCCACGCCTGCGCGTTGTGTTACGAGAGATACAGCAGGAACGTCAGAAACTACGAGAGGCCGAAGACGAACTGGTGGTGGTGCATGGGCAAGCGAGGGGCAATGGACATCACTTGCAAGTGCAGATGGCCCAGATACATGACAGTATTACCCGCCACATGGAGCGACTGGCTAACCTGGTTGGACAAGTACAAGTGTTGGGCTGTGAACTCAAAGACCCTGATATGGGGCTGGTCGATTTTCTCAGCCTGCGCGATGGACGCGAAATCTATCTGTGCTGGCGACTGGACGAAGACCATATTGGTTTCTGGCACTATACCTCCACAGGTTTTGCAGGTCGTGAGCCACTCTGATGGGCGTGATGAATCATGCCCCTACAAAGGATTTATGACCACTATTCGTGACGCTTTACAGCAGGGTATGCAACAATTGCTAGCGGCGAACCCGTCAGAGGAACATAGCATAGGTCGTCTAGGTCGCCTGGATACGCAGGTGTTGTTGGCACACGTGCTAGGCATAGAGCGTGCCATGCTCTATGCCTATCCAGAACGCGAATTGACCCCTGAGCAGGAGCAACAGTTTTCTGCCCTGCTTGCGCGACGTGCGCAGGGCGAGCCTGTGGCCTATCTCCTCGGTCACAAAGAGTTCTATGGCCTCGATTTTATTGTCGATTCCCGCGTGCTAATTCCCCGTCCCGAAACCGAGTTACTGGTTGAGACTGCCTTACAACAGATTCGTCTGCGTCTGGCTGCTGGACAGATGCCCGTGGTGGCTGATATAGGTACTGGTAGTGGTGCTATTTCTATCACGCTGGCTGTCGAGGAGCCACGCCTACCCTATCTCTATGCCAGCGATATCTCTGCCGAAGCGTTGGCTGTGGCCCGGCTGAATTGTCAGCAGCATTATGTAGAGGCGCGTGTCCGTCTCTTGCAAGGTGATCTACTGGCACCTCTACCGGAAGCTGTCGATGTGTTGCTCGCCAATCTACCCTATGTTGGTACGGATGAAATGGACCAGCTTACACCTGATGTAGTGAACTATGAGCCGCATCTGGCGCTTTTTAGTGGCCCAAAAGGGCTAGCCCTATTGTACCGCCTATTGGATGAAATCAGGCAATCTGCTACGCTCAAGAGCAATGCGGTGATCTTGCTGGAGATAGGCTATCAACAACGTGAGCCATTGCAACATTACCTGCATGAGCATTGGCCGCAGGCTGAGGTGACGGCTCTGATGGATTATGCGGGCTGGGATCGCGTGTTACAAATACAGGTTTGAGGGCGTGAATTTTTATGGTAACTATGGTTCTTTGGTAGTGGACGAGATGCGGTCCATTGATCTGTAGTATGTATAATAGAGGTTAAAAGTATTCTTGAAAAGCCATGTGATGAAACGTTTTCTTCATTGTGAAGATCGTTAATTTGATAAAATCATAGGGAGCCGAGGAGGAAAGAAACAGCGATGCCGCACATATTATTATTATCCTTGCCCGTTGCTCTTCCCGACATTGTGGTCATGCTCCTCGGCGGGGTATGTGCCTTTCTGCTGGCCTATCTCTTCACCTTTGTTGTGATCTATTTCTGTCGGCGTAAGGGTTGGTTAGGCAGGCAAGAAGAGGGACGTGTTAGGGATATGAGGCCGCGCCTGGGAGGGGTGGCGATATTCCTAGCTTTTGTGATTGCCTCGTTACTGTTCTATTCGGGGCAGCATGTCTCGTCTAGGGAGATGGTCAGTTACTGGCTTCTGCTGGGGGCTGCGCTACTGATTGTGGTTGTGCATGCCTATGATGATGTCAAAGGATTGAGACCATTGCCCAAGTTGTTAGCGCAGACTATCGCTGTGGTGATTGTGATGGGGCCAGGCTGGGATGTCGTCAATGGCATGATCAAGTATGTCTTTCAGGGTGTGCTATTTTTTGGGTTCAGCAACCCTTTTGGTGTGCCAATCTATCGTCCAGGCTTACCCTGGTACCGTGAGCCGGAGATTACGCTTTTCATTCATACGCCCGCGATCACGTGGCTAGCTATTCCGGCTGTGTTGTTCACCTGGTTCTGGATGGTTGGTATGATGAACACGGTCAATCTGGTCGATGGGTTGGATGGGCTGGCGACGGGCATTGTGGCAATCGCCGGGCTGTTCATCACGATTATTAGTTGGGTACTGGGTCAGCATAGTATCGCTATTCTGGGAGCCATTTTCACCGGCGCGGTGCTAGGCTTTCTGCCACACAACTGGAATCCGGCTAAAATTCTGATGGGCGATAGTGGTTCGCAGTTTCTCGGCCTGGGTCTGGCTGTGCTGTCGATCATCGGCGGTGCGAAGGTTGCGCTGGCTTTGATGCTGCTAGGCATCCCTATTCTCGATCTGGCCGTGGTGGCGATCAATCGGATGCGGCATGGTCAGCATCCACTGCATTTTGACAACACCCATATGCATTATCGTTTACTGGCAACCGGCCTGACCGTCAAGCAAATCTGCTATGTCTTCTATGGTTTGACCTTTCTTTTCGGCATTCTAGCCCTCAATCTCCCGCATATTTACAAGCTCATTGGCATGGGCGTTGTTGGTATGGCGATGATACTCTTGATTGCGTGGGTTGACAATCGCCAGCGCAGACGCGGTATGCCCATCAAGCCCTCTGACCCCGATCCTAAGCCTAAGAATGGTGATGGAGGTGACGTTGATACGTCGCTTAGTAGCAGCACGCTTGCTCCTGCTGTAGATTCGTTTATGCAGGGCGATGAGCCGTCCGAAGCGGTAGAGAGGGTGCAAACGGATAAAACGGTGGTGTGATGTTTAAACGCGCATGGCACCCACAAGGGGTATCACTACATATATCCTTTCGCGCCGTAGATGCATGTTACATGTAGTGACACCCCTTGTGGGTGCCATACTATCCTTAGCATGTTACTGGTAACGATATAATGCTATCCGGTTGTTGTTGGCAACCCGCGCCCATAACACTGTTTGACCCTGTGAACCAGGAGTGACGGCGATGAGCGTGCTATATGCTGGAGCCTGCGCTACCGAACTCCACTGCCCTGTTGCGAGGTCATACTGCTCGATCTGGGCTGAGGTACCGGGTGTGCTGAGTGGTGCTGGTGAACCACCGGTCGGTACCTGTGCGCTTGAGCCACTGTTGGCAATGCTTTGATTGTTGTTGCCGCCAGTTGAACCCTGCGTCGTGCCGCTCTTGTTGCTGCTTTGTGGCACTGTCACCGTGCCTACCAGCGTAGCGGTTCCCCGTGTGACGATAGGCGGGCCAGACTGCGAGTAGCTTGAATAGCCAGAAGAGGCGTAGAGTGTGCCGTTTGGGCTGACGAACCAGTCCTGCACCGAGACGAAGTGTGTTGGTGTGCTGACGCGATTCCAGGTCGCGCCACCATTCTGGCTGACCCGCAAGTTAAAATTGCCACTCACTGGAGTTAGCGTACTACTTCGTGGCGTCGTGTTGCTGGCTCCCGCAACTAGTGGCATGGGGCCGATAGTGCCACCGGCATAGACAATAGATGGATTATTG
>JAJZEJ010000716.1 GCA_021828635.1 Chloroflexota bacterium | reverse complement strand
ACAACGCTCGCAGGTCTTATCACGAGTGATTGATGCGGCCAATCGTATCTCATTCCGGCTTGGCTATCATCATAGCTCCGCCTATCTGTAGGGACCGATTGATCGCGTCCGTATGGCCTAAGCACCGGGGTGATTGACGCGATCAATCGGTCCCTACACCTGCATCCATATAGATTAAGGAAATTTTCGCAATTTTATAGAGAGGATATGCATAGAATGGACAATGTGCAGGAAAAGAAAAAAGTAGTCTTGCTTACCGGAGCGACAGGCAAGGTGGGCAAATTGCTTCGCCCTTATTTACAGCAAGATTACCACCTGCGCTTACACACGCATCAACAATCACTCGGCATGCTCACTCCTCACGAGGAAAGTGTGCAGGCTGATATTACAGACCTTGCAGCCGTCATGCCTATTGTGGAGGGGGTCGATGCGATTATCCACCTGGCCGCGCAATCTTCTGTGTATGCTACATGGGAGCAGGTACGCAGCCCGAATATCGATGGCACCTATACCGTCTTTGAAGCAGCTCGCCGCGCAGGTGTGCCAAAGGTGATTTTCGCCACGACCAATCATGTCATGGGTATGTATGACCGCAATCAGATATGGCCTATCCATCCCGAACAAATGGTACGGCCCGATAGCTACTATGGAGTGAGTAAGGCGTTTGGAGAGGCTCTTGCCCGTTATTATGCTGATGCATTCGGCCTCTCGATGATTTGCCTGCGTATCGGTTGGGCGCTTGAACGTCCTCACAACGAAACGGCACTCAGGATGTGGCTCAGCCCGCGTGACCTGGGCCAGCTCGTGCTTCTGAGTCTGGAGACGCCGCAGCACTTTGGGATATACTATGGTGTCTCCAACAATCAGAGGCGCAAATGGGATATTGAAAATGCTCGTGCGGAGCTAGGCTACAAGCCGCAAGATGACTCAGAAGTATTCGCTTCAGAAATTATATAAATAGAGACGCACTGTATAATGTAACGACGAGCGATTGGTCGTTCCACCCTAGAAATCTTTCCCCTGGGCCTGGGGACAAATGTCCTGGGCAGAAAGAAACGAACTTTTGCGGAACTCGACAATTTCCCCTTTCTACCACTTGACATTAACCGGGTAACTAGGTATCATATGTGTAGCAAGTGACGCGGTTAACCTTGCTAAAACAACGAGGAAGGACTACTGTACTGTGGCAACAATGGGCGATATTGCAAAAGCTGTCGGGGTTTCTAAAACGACTGTGACAAATGTCTTTTCAGGCAAAGCAAACGTGAGTATGGCAATGCGTCAGCGTATTCAACAATATGCTGAGGAAATCGGCTATCGCCCTAACATGCTTGCTCGTAGCCTGGCCAAAGGCAAAACCTTTATGATTGGTCTGGTCGTTCGCGATCTGGATAACCCTTTTTATCCAGAAGTTGCAGACGCCGTGGCAAATTTTGCTCGTGAGTCAAATTATCAAACGCTGTTATGTACCACTGGTGAAAATCAGGAACTCGGACGCCAGCAGTTGGAGCGTCTGGTGAGTCAGTGGGTTGATGGTTGTTTGATTATGGATCGCACGTTAGACCTGGCGATGATCGAGCAGTATTTCCACCAGGGTCTTCCTCTTGTCCTCTGTGACTGGCAATTGCAAGAAGTTCCTGCGCAGATTCCCCAGGTGCGCGGTGATTTTTTTCGCGCTGGCGTGCTTGCGGCCCAGCATCTGCTTGATCTGGGACACCGAGATATTGCGGTCATTGTTGATCAACCAGGGCAAATTTTGCGTTTGCAAGGTTTCTGCTCCGTTTTACAACAGGCCGGAGTCTCACTCTCTGATGGAATGCTTGAGCAAGGCAATTCTACATTGGCCGATGGCTATACCGCTACCAAACGTTTGCTCGCCCGCCCAACCCATCCAACAGCCATTTTTGCTAGCACGGATATGATGGCAATCGGTGCGTTGGATGCACTGATTGATGAAGGGTTACGTGTGCCTCAAGACGTTTCTTTAATTGGGTTGGATAACATAATCGTTTCCAGTTACATTCGCCCAACGCTTACCAGTATCGCTATTCCCAAAGACCAGCTTGCTAGAGAATCCCTCACGCTCTTGTTCGAGCAAATTCAGAAGACGGTGAAGCCGGACGCACCTAAGCTCCACCTAGTTGAACCACGCTTAGTTGTTCGTCAATCAACGGCTGGACCCAAACTACCCTGACGGTGCGCATAGAAGGCTCGCCTTCTCGCAGATATCAGAAGAAAAACAGTCAAATAGTCGAGTGGACAGCAAGATACATGCGGTTATCCTGATGTACTGTAGTAGTGTCGCCTTGTGCCAAATGAGCCTTTGGTCTTGTACCCAGGGCTAGAGGGGATGAATACATTGTCGTTTCAGCAGTCCTATATGCCCGATCACAATTATGCTCTTGATCTTACGCAGAACGTTTCTCCAGACTTCTCTAAACGTCTGCCATTGGGAGGGGTTGACCCTCAAGGGAACGAGATCGCAGTGACGAGATACTACCTGACCTATAATAGTCAGCCATATCTTCCAGTGATGGGCGAATTCCATTTTTCTCGTTTTCCGCATCAGGAATGGGAGCGGGAACTTCGCAAGATTCAGGCAGGAGGCGTGCAGATTGTCGCATCCTATATTTTCTGGATTCATGTGGAAGAGGATGAGGGTCTGTTCACGTGGTTAGGAGACAACGATGTGCGGATGTTTGTTGAGTTATGCCAGAAGATTGGGCTTCAGGTTCTGCTACGCATCGGCCCTTTCGCGCATGGAGAATCTCGGAATGGTGGATTGCCGGACTGGCTTTATGGACAATCGTTTGCTGTTCGTTCCAATGATGAACGTTATCTATCCTATGTCAGGCGTTATTTCAAGGAGATTGCACAGCAGATCGAGGGGCAGCTTTTCAAGGATGGCGGGCCTATTATTGGTATTCAACTGGAAAACGAATATATGCATGCGGGCGCACCCTGGGAGGTAACGTTCAGAACTGGGACGGAATGGGTACCTATAGGAACAGAGGGCGAGTCACACTTGCTCCTCCTCAAAACATTGGTGCGTGAGTTGGGTCTTGAGGTGCCACTGTATAGTTGCACTGCTTGGCGCGGCTCACCAGTGCCAGCCGATGAATTTCTGCCGATGCACGGAGGCTATGCTTTTACCCCCTGGAATCCTGATCCTGCGTATATGCAAGAACCTTCCCAGGAGTTTCTCTTCCGCAATCGTCATGCCCGACCTCTGCCCACGAGCGAGGTTCTCTATGATGCTCAACACTATCCCTATGCCTGTTGCGAACTGGCCGGAGGCACTCAAATCACTTATCATCATCGCCCCATTGCGCCAGCAGAATGCGTACAAGCGATGGCGATAGTGACATTGGGAAGTGGTGCCAATGTGCTGGGATATTATATGTATCATGGAGGATCGAACCCCATCGGGAAACATAGCTATCTCAACGAATTTACTGTGCCACGGATTTCCTATGATTTTCAGGCACCCGTGCGCGAATATGGCCAGTTGAATGAGTCTTATCATCGCTTACGCACGCTTCATCTGTTCCTGCAGGCGTGCGGAACGCTTCTGGCACCTCTGCCAGTCATCTTGCCAGAAGGCTTTGAGCAACTCACCCCTGAGAACGTAGAAACCTTGCGCTATGCTGCACGCGGGAATGAGGACGGTGGCTTCTTTTTCCTCAATAATTATCAAGATCACGTCGAGATGCATGCCCATAAGGATGTCCACTTTCATCTAACATTGCCCGGTACGTCGCTTGTATTCCCACAGTACCAGATCCTCACCGTGCCAGCGAATTGCAGCGCCATTTTCCCATTTCATCTTGCACTTTCCTCAGAGATAAAGCTTCTCTATGCCACGGCTCAGTTGCTGACTGTACTTAGGACTCCAGAGGAAACAACCTATGTCTTTTTCGCCCCGGATGGAATGTCAGCAGAATTCGCCTTTGATCAGGCGACATATCATTCACTTGAAGTGACGGGAGGTGAGATACAAGAAAGTTTAGAGCATAGTTATATCCTTGCAGAGCCAGGTCTGCATTGTCACATCGATATCACCGCGCTCGATGGGAAACAGGTGAGAGTACTTGTCTTAACACAGGAAGTGGCCTGGGCCAGCTGGAAAATAGACCTCTGGGGTCAGGAACGCTTGGCCATTTCAGAGGCGCTTGTGTTGAGCCAGGAAAGTGGCCTGTCTCTTTCCTGGCGCGGGCAAGCACAAACAACTCTGGCTCTCTATCCACCAATTTCCAAGACGATCACCGCAACTGCTGGCGAGGTTATCCAAAGCATTGAGGGGCTTTTTACACGCTGTTCTGTCACTCTTCCTCCTTACCAGCATACGCCACTCGTGCGGCAGGTGAATGTAGATACGTTCAGTATCACCTTGTCAAAGGAGCTGTTGACGGGAGTAGAAGACCTTTTTCTCAGTCTAGAGTATGTTGGTGATATGGGACATGCCTATTTGGATGGCAAGTTGATTAGCGATCATTTTGCGAATGGATTACCGTGGGAGATCGGGCTACAACGCTACATCTCTCAGGAGAAACGGTGCGAACTCGTTATCCATCTCAGCCCTCTTCGATCTGGTGACGCTGTTCTGCGCTATTTCCCAACCGGAATGGCCTTCCGGCCCACTATTGATGACATTGCAGAGGTTGAAGTCAGATCACTGACGTTGCTTCCGCAATATCATAGCAAGCTTGCTCTCTTTGTAGAGCGGCCACTTGATGTATAGCAATTGTAGATTTTATTTGTAGATTCTTATTTTTTGTCGCATCATACAAGCGATGTAGTGATGCAAGGAGAGAAACCATGTTTGGTTCTTTGGCAAACGCAAAGGTGAGTCGTCGGCGCTTTTTGACCTCTTCAGTTGCAGGTATGGGAACTCTCGCAGGGGCTAGCATCCTCTTGGATGCCTGCAATACCAGTACAACTTCTTCCCCAGGGACGACAACCCTCTCGGTGATGTATAACACTGGTGAGTTTACTCCTGCTTATATCAAGCAGTTTGAGCAACTCCATCCGGGCATCAAGATCAATTTTATCGCGTTCGACCAGACACGTCTCAACGCAATGTTTGCTGCTGGCACGCCTCCTGACTTTATACGTGCTTCTGCGGTTGGAAGCGCGAGTACTTCGGCGCGTGGACTGGCGCTCAATCTGGATCCGTATCTGGCGAAAAGCAGTGTCCTCAAGACAAGCGATTTGCTTGGCATCAACAACGCTTGGCGCTGGGACGGCAAGAAAGTTGGTCAGGGACCCTATTATGGGATTACGAAAGACTGGAGCCAGGACCAGACGACCTGGTACAATCAGGACTTGCTCGAACAAGCTGGCTTATCGGCGCTCAGTCCTACGGAACCAATTACCTATGATCAGCTTTTCACAATGGCGACAAAGCTGACCACGCGCAAGGGAGGCAAAACCCTGGTCTATGGCTATGGAACACAATGGGCATGGGGTCTCATTATCATCATGATGATGATGGTGACT
>JAJZEJ010000009.1 GCA_021828635.1 Chloroflexota bacterium | reverse complement strand
CTGACCTTTGGAGAGCGCGGGCAGGTTATCCAGCAGGTCGCGTCCAACACCCTCGATGGCCGCCGCTACACTCTTCTGGTCGATCTCGTTAACGATACGCATGATGCATTGCGTCTGGCACTGGCTCAGCACGTCGGCATCCAGCTTGCCGGGGCGCTGACTAATCAGACCGACGCCGATGCCAAACTTACGACCCTCCGCTAGCACCTGTTTCAGGATTGCTGTAGAGACCACCTCAGCGCCGCCAGGGGCGAAGTGGTGCGCCTCTTCCATTAGCACGAAGACGGGATAGGGCAGATAGAACTCGCCGGAATGCACCTTGCCGCGCTCCGTGTCCATACGCGCTTTATACAGGCGGCGCAACAATGTGGCAACGATCACCTGCTGGTCGCGCTCGTCGATCTCGTTCAGTTGCAGCACGGTACACTGGCCGGGCTTGAAAATTTCGGGTAGGTCTAGATGCTGCGTGTCATCGAAGGTGAAGCTATGCTCGAAACGCTGCTCAATGCGCCATTCCAATGCGCGTATCGTCGTCGAGTCGTCGCCGCCATCGTCATCATCATTTTTCTGCTTGGCAACGTCGCGGATGGCCTTTTTCAGTGCCGCCACGCCCCAGATCGAACCCTTTGCGCTCTCGTTCACTTTTCTTAACGCGCGGCCCAGCAAATATTGCTGTTTTTCGGTCATCTCGGTGAGCAATTGGCGCATATCGCCCATGTTCAGCGAGGAGATACGCACCTTGACCTGTTCGGGTTTGTAGGTGCGTACCTGAGCGCGATAGCCGCTACCATGACCATTACCCTCGCTGGAGAACTGCGAGAAATTGGCAATCTGCTCAAGTGTGCTATATTCGCCGTGGGGGTCAACGATCAAGATGCAGGCTTTGTTGTGCGGTTGCATCAGCTCTTCGATGACGACGCTAGCGAGATAGCTTTTGCCCGCGCCTGTGCTGGCGATAATCGCCATGTGTGTGCTGACCACGTCTTTGACGGAGAGTACGACGGGTACAGCGCCGGGGGCGCGAGTGAGCAACGAGCCGATAGTAGCCGAACCGGGCTGTCTATCGCGTTTGCGGCTCAGAATATCGGCCAGCATCTGGTCATCGGCGAGAAATATCTGTTTGCCGGATTGCGGGGAAATCCAGGGATTGATGAACGAGCCAGTGGGTGCATCGTAGTAGCCCATGATGGAGACATGCATCTCGAAGAGGTCGTTGGCACGGTCATCGTAGCCTACCAGGGACGCGACCTGCGAAGGGATAATCTCCGGCTCGGCCAGAAAGGTATCCGGGTAGAGCTTGAGTGGCAGGCGCTTGAGAATGCGGCCAAGCACACGGCGCGAACTGCTATTGCCGTTCTGCTCGGCCAGTTCGGCACTGCTGAGTTCGTAATAGACATATTCGCCGTTTTTAAGCTGCTGCTCCTCATCGCGGGTGACAAAAGTATACTCGTGCGTAGTCTCGCCCGGCCCTTTGGTGATACCAACGGCCTTACGTGGGGATAAAGCAGGATAGTTCTCTGTGAGCATGGTCAAATCCTTTGTTGCCTAACCGGCGGTCTCCACTTTCAAACGCCAGGCAAAGTTACGTTTTACGATGGAGAGCAGGGCGAGATTGCGCGGGAAGAGTTGCTCCAACTTATCAATGATGTGCAGTGTGACCATCGGTAACATACTGCCGCGTTGCGCGATGATGTGTGGCAGGTAGCCCATGTGCAGATATGCGCCGCGTTCGGGCTGGTTGACATCGCTGAAAAAATGGAAGGCGCGTACCTCGTCATCGGTCATCGTCTCAATCTCGCTATCCAGTTCCAGCGCCAGCGATGGCACACCATGCATAATCGAGAGAAAT
Organism: Chloroflexota bacterium; assembly: GCA_021828635.1. The sequence goes on along the minus strand of JAJZEJ010000009.1, from coordinate 3,670 downwards.
TCGGGATTGCCGCCAGGGATGATGCGTTGTTCCATCATGCCAAGAATCATGATATAGATCAGCACAGCCTTTTCAGCTAAATAATCGGGCGAGAAGAGTTCGACCTGTGTCTCGTTCGAGAGGCGTGGACCCAGTGTACCATAGGCCGGATTCTGCAAAATTGTGTCATAAATAACGCCTACTGCGTAAGTGACTGGCTCCTGGCTGATACCGAGCATGCGGTTGACTTGCGAAATCATTGGCCCCTCGCTCTGACCTGTGCGTACCGCGACGCGCACAAAACGACTAAGGGCATAATCAGCCGGCCCTGGCTCAATCTCGACCTCGTGTGGACCAGAAATCTGGCAGACATAATTGATATGCGAGTCTGATTTAACAATTTTCCCAATAAACATACGCTAACTCTTCCTCTTGGGCGCGTGCCGCTCCTTCGGGTTATACGATAATTAGAACACATGATTTTGTGGCAATTATAACATAGTTCATCGGCTTTTTGCCGCCAGCTTTGTTCAGTAGGAAAAATTGTGTAGAATAGAACCTGATGCTGTTTTTGTGAGAGGGGTGTTACGATGGAAGGCACGAATGATGGGCTTCCGAAAGAAGAGCTAATCAGGTATAAGCTTATGCTTGAGCGTGAAGTGGACGAGCAGGATTTACATGAAATCGATGCATAAACCCGTAGGGGCGTGATGAATCACGCCCCTACGGATATTTTTAGATGCATTTAGCATTGTTTTATTGTGGCATGCGCTTACACAAAGCGGCTGACCCAGTTGCTGACAAAGGGCAGGCGATAATCCTGACCGTTCTCGGATTGGATACCGGCCATGACAATCAGCCAGACCCATAGAATGATGGTAGCCCACCAGAGGACGCTGAGTAGCAAGCCAAGTCCGAAATTAGTCACAATGCTCAGCAGCGGAATATAGCCAAGCATCATCTTGAGGATGCTGACCACGAACATGACAATTGAGAGACTGCCGAACACAACCATAGATTGCGCGGCATGCCAGCGCACGCTTCTATTTTTCTCGACAAAGAACAGAATGATTCCCGATAGCCAACCAAAGGCATAGGCGAGCATACGCTCAAGGCGAATGTTCAAGCCCAGACTTGTCATTCTATACATCATTTGACGCCTCACATTTCTTCAATTTGATCAGAATGCTGATCCGTTATACTCCTTGCTCATCTGTCATATATACGCAAGGGAGTGGGGCGTGTTGCAACGAACAGGCAGGCGTTGGATGTGGACGCGATCAATCGGTTCCTACGTTTTAAGATTGGTCAGTCAGGAAATTGCGCATGCCGGGATAGTCTTGCATGATGCTATCCAGTGTTTCTTGTGTCAGAGCCATAAAAGTACCTTGCGCCTCCGCCAGAATGGCCTGCTCATCGTCGGCTAGCGTTAAGACGCCGGATGCCTGCACCATGCGTCCGCGCTGTTTCTCCAATCTGGCTCTGACGCGCAAATTGGGACCGTAGGGGACGTAGCGCCGATAGCGAATATCCAGGCGGCCTGTCATGCTCCACGCGGGTGTGTCAGTGAGCATGGAGGTACGGTTGAGCGCCTCATCCAGGATGGTTGCGACGATGCCGCCGTGGATGACGCCGGGGAAGCCCTGATGTTCTGCTTGCGGCAGCAGATCGCAGACAACGCTGTCGTTCTCGACGTGAAAGGTCATATGTAGACCATAGGGATTATGCATGCCACAGGCAAAGCAACGCTGATAATCAGTCGTATCGTTCAGTTCCATAATGCTACCTTCTCGATTTTGGGTGAATGAGTTTTCCTCCAATGTATCACATACAACTCTCTTTCTTGCTGAATAGTACCGTTGGTCTGGTAGAGTTTGCTTGCTGTGTGATACCATACAGAATATTTCCAGGTGTGATGAGGCGATGGAGCTACAGGGCTAATTGGCCCGTGTCTTATGCAAGACGCCCATCATTTTTCGTCAGTGAACACCGAACCACAATGTTGTGGCAATGTAGTGTTCCACATATATACAGGGAGGTAGCAATGGTGACAATGGAACATATAGCCGAGGCAACAGGTACGCCGCGCGAAAAGACGAAGAAGCAGCGCAAGAAACAGGCTAAAAAAGAAGCAAAGCTGATGCTCAATATCGAGCGAGTCAAAAAAGATGTTGAGCGGGCTGAACAGAAGGTAGCGCGATCACAAAGTCGGGTGCAAGAACATAAAGAGCATCTTCAACAGCTTGAAGAGCGCCTGGCAGCTTTGCGCCCAAGCCCAACACCGCAAACAGAAGTTCCTTCCGCTCCATCTGAGCAACCAGCAGAAGCAGAACAGGCTCCAGAAGAACAGGCACAGGCAGAAGTTCCCACGGAAGCGCAGGAAACGCAGGAAACGCAAGAGACAGCCAGTTCGGTGAATGAAGCTTCTGAAGTAGCCAACGATGCTCAGCCAGATGAGGTTTCTGAAGCAGTCAATGATGTATCTCAGCAACCAACGGAAGCACATGAAGAGACACAGGAGGGTGACGACCAGCCAGAGGAGCATCCTGCTGAGGCGGAACAAACTCCGGCAGAGATAGAGGGTCAGGAAGCAACAGCAGATGCGCTTGACTCGCAACAGCAACCGCCGCCAGCCGTACCCCTAGAAGAGAGCGGCGAGCTTCCACCAGTCGAGGGCCGTGCGGATATCGAAGACTAACCAAATCCTTACGCCATAGGTTTGGGATTGGTCAGCAGACCAACGATTGAGAGGAGCGCGAGGGTAAGCGCGGCTGAGAGAAACGTGGCGCGTGTGCCGATGTCGGGTAGCAGGATGAGAACCGGCAGAAATGTGCCGACAATGCTACCCGCCGTCGAGATGGCATAGAGCATGCCAGCCGTCCGTCCCGCGCTACCGAGCTGATTGATACGCAGGCGAATGGCATAGGGCGAGACACAGCCCAACAGAATCATCGGCAAGGCAAATAGCACGATGACTGAGAGTAGTGAGCCGTAAAAGATGACAAGTGGCGAATTGGCGAAGAGGTGTAGCGACCAATCCAGCATGGGTTGCGCGATCAATGGCACAATGCCGGTTAAAAGAGCGGCGAGCAGGGTAATGATGTAGAGTACTTGGGCGCGTGGATAGCGATCAGCTAACCTGCCCCCAAGATAATAGCCAATGGTTAAATAAAGCAAGATCAAGCCAATGAGGCTGGCCCAGACGAAGAGCGAGGAACCGAAATTAGGGGCCAGCAGGCGTGATGCGGCCATCTCGATAGCCAGCGAGACCGCACCCGCCACAAAGACCTGCACGATGAGTAGCCAGCCCCGCGCCCGTGTCTGCCATGCAAGTGTCGCCGTTGCTTGCTCTGGCACTTGCGTCTTGCGCGGATCCGTGGTAGTGGACATATGATGATAGCCTCTTTCCTACAAACTCAATGCCATGATAAGCATACGATACCACAAATACCAGAGTTCGCACAGAAGACCCACGAATGTATGTGCCATGTAGAGGTGTTCAGGCCGCCTTGCGCTATCCTGTCCACCCTGCTACAATCCATACACATGCAGAGGTCATTTTATCCAGGCAGTGAAAGAGGCATCATGAATCAGGGGCTTGCCGATGAGAGCGTTGAGAGTGTATGTGCGCAATCTTTGCAATTGCCACATGGCACGTTGCATTTTCCTGTCTTCTTGCCCGATGCTACAC
>JAJZEJ010000365.1 GCA_021828635.1 Chloroflexota bacterium | reverse complement strand
TGAACGTTGTAGCAAGCAGATCAAAGAAGGCACGCGGGACGAGCGGTAGCGTTTGGCGGTGCATGGCATCGTGATCGGTGCCATAGACGTTGAAGGCAAAACCACGAATATCGCTGAGTAGCACGATAATACCACCATTATCGACCAGAGAGCGTAACAGATGGAGATGGGCCGCAATGACACGCATACGAAAGGCTTGCGCGGCATCTTGATAGCGTCGATGGCGTTCCTGCTCATTCAAGAAAGACGGATTCAAGCGTTGTACGTGGTCGAGAAGATCAAGAAGAGGGTAGCTAAAAAGTTGCGAGAGCAACAAAGAACTGATAACGATACCACTATCATAACTAGCTATTTTCGGCAGCACAGGTGGATCAGGAATAACGCAGTCATTCAGGCAAGTAGCAACAGTATCGAAGACGGCGCTAGCTCCTTGAGGTAGCAGGTGTTGCCAATCATGGTGGGCTATCTGACGCGCCAGATTACGACTCACGCCACCACTAATATCACTCTCCACCAGGCGCACACGGCGTTGCAGCGTTGGTACATTTAGTTCGGCTCGTGCGCGTTGCATAGCTGCTAGATCGAGGTCGGCTAACACAACCTCTTCTGAAGTATGGACCAGTTCGGTCAGTGGAACCTCGGTGCATGCACCCGCACCCAGGATGAGCGTGCTGCGTGACGCACCCTCCTCGCGCAGTTGCGGAGCGCGTTGCATGAGCGCGGCACAATGTTCCAGGTGCTGAGGCGCATGAAGGCGCAACCACTCGCGTCGTTGCGCCCCCTGTGTCTGTACATTGCTATAAGAAAGATTGTCGATACGCACTGGTGGTTATTTTCCTGTATAGTGTGCCGAACGCTTCTGCAAGAAAGCCGTCACGCCCTCACGGTGGTCTGCGGTTGAGATTGCCTGATCTTGCAGATGCCCCTCAAGTGCCAGCGACTCTTTGTAGGACAGGTCCATTGATTGGTAGAGCAACTCTTTGATGAAGCCATAGGAGCGTGTCGGACCATTGGCGAGGCGTTGAGCAAGGGCGGCAACCGTGCTGTCGAACTCAGCGAGTGGTACACACTTTGTGACCAGACCGATGCGTTCAGCTTCAGGGCCGCTCACCTCCTCAGCCAGTAGAGCCATGTCCAGGGCGCGGCCCAGACCGATCAGGCGAGGTAGCAGATAGCCGCCACCACCGTCAGGTACCAGACCAATGCGAGCGAAGGCTTCGAGAAATCGTGCGTTATCAGCCGCGATACGAATATCACAGGCCAGAGCAATATTGCATGAAATGCCAGCCGCCACGCCACGAATAGCCCCAATCACGGGCTTCTGCATTGTGCGCATAACCTGGACGAGGCGATGATACTTTGAGAGATGGCTACTCACCCGCGCCGGTTGATTATCTGCACGCACTGTCGAGAAGGCGTTGAGGTCTTGTCCGGCTCCGAAGGCACGCCCTGCGCCTGTCAGCACGATACAGCGTACATGTTCATCATAAGCGGCGCTCTCCATTGCCTCCGTCAACTCATCAAGCATCTGGTCGTTAAACGCATTCAAAACCTCTGGCCGATTCATCGTGATCGTTAGCACACCTTCGTCTTGTAGTGTGAGCAGATACTGAAAGTCGGTTCGCATGAACCCTCCTCTTCATCGCGGGAAAAACCGCTCTATTGGAAAGCAGGGCGATTCCTTGCGGCCACCCTGCTACCTGTTACATCTTTAGCATTGGCACATCGAGCATGAGTACTTCAAGCGCGACACGTGTATTTACATTTTGCTCTATAAACTCCATTGTTTGCAAGATGGTTCGCACCATGCGCTCTGCTTCAGCGGAGCCAAGCTTCGCGGCTTGCGTCTTGAGTAGTGTACGCATATCGACGTTAGCGGTGAGATCGAGGCAACCATTGGCCGCTAGCACAAGATCACGCCACCAGAGTAGCCAGAGTTCGAGCATTTCTTGCACTTTTGCGGCATCAGCACTGAGACGTTGCGCAAGCTCAAAACGCTGCACACGATTGGCACTAGGAATTTTTGTCAGCAGTTCCAGTTGCGCTTTACGTTCATCCAGCAGGTCTTCGTTCTCAACAGCCTGAATGGCCCAACCCATGCGACCGGCGGCGAGTGCGGCGATCAGTTCGGCCTCTTTTGGCACAACATCCCACTGCTGCACCAGAGCCGTGCGTATCTGCTCGGTTGTGAGGAGTTGCATGGATATTTGTTGCACGCGCGAAATAATGGTTGGTAGCAGTAAACCAGCATCGGGTACAGTGAGCAACAGCACAACATCTTGTTCCGGCTCTTCCAGCGTTTTGAGCAGACAGTTGGCGGACTGTATATTCATCTCATGTGCATTTTGTATAATGAAGACATTGCGCCGTCCTTCGAGCTTGCGGCGTGCGGTATCACTTTGCAGAGCGCGAATCTGTTCTATAAGAATGAACTGTTTATCGGCGGCTCTACTGATGAAATGGACATCTGGGTGATTGTTGTGGCGCACCTTGCGGCAGGCTAGACAGGTATTACACGGATCAGGGGGGGCGATTTGTGGGTCTGGGCCACCAGTGCAGAGCAGCGTTTGCGCGAGGCGTTGGGTGAGCAACATCTTACCAATATGCTGTGGCCCCGTGAATAAATAGGCATGACGCACCTGTTGCGCGATCAATACGCGGCGCAACATATCGATGGCATGTGTGTGGCCGATGATATCCCAGCCTGCGGTAGGTATCTCTTGCGTTTGCATGTTCCAATGGTAGCAGAAAGTCGAAAATACGTCAAATTTTTGGGCTAAAATTTTGTATGAAGCGCCACTTTCGTGATATACTACCCTTGTTATACCCATCGCCACGTCCGGTGAACGTTGTGTTTTGTAGTTCACCGTCCATCAAATTTGATGTAAACGAGTCGATGGGCATGCGTGTTATTAACAAGGAATTCCTTGTAACTATCTCCTGATGTTGAGTAGGGAAATGTGTTGTGGCTACCTTCCCCACAGTTTCCTATCTCACAACGTCTCCACGATAAATGTGTTATGCTAAAAAGAGAAGAAGGTCATCAGGGAGATATAGTGATCAATTCATTACATATTCATTAAGGCAGATGTAACCGATGGATACCTCTATCCGTTTCTACAATACGAATAGCAAGATGTGTTCTTCCACGGAGGAGGAGCATAGACATTATGCACACGTTCCCTTGCCAGCGGATGAGGGTAGTCGTAATACAATCGAACAAAAGCATGTTGTGAGGGAAGAGGGGGAGTTGGAGGCAAAAGCTATTCCACCTGCGTTTGCGCCACATGAGCAGGAGCAGGCACAGCAGGTTGATGTAGCCGATTTTGAAGCGATCTTCTTACGCTATCAAGTACCAATTACAAATTTCATCTATCACTTAATTGGCAACCGGGAACAGGCCAATGATCTTGCACAAGATGTGTTTGTTAAAGCATATAAGGCATTACTTGGTGGGACTGCGGTACAGCCGGGAGCATTATCAGCTTGGCTTTATCGTATCGCGGCCAATACCACGACGGATACGTTGCGGCGGCGACGTTTAATTTCGTGGTTGCCGTTGTCGCTCTTCAACGACGACCGAGGTATTGGCGCGGGTGTTGTCTCGGACTCAGGAGGAAATGCAAACGACGCCTTTAATACAGCGGGCGATGAACATGAGGCACGCGGTGGCACGGGTACGATGCTGTATGAGCGCGGAGGGTATGATGGTGGACGCTTCGAGGGCAGAGTGGCGGATCGTGAAATCGTCCAACGTATCTTCAAGCAACTTCCTCAAAAGTATGCCGTTTGTTTATGGCTCTACGAGAATGATGGTCTCTCATGCGCGGAGATTGCCGGGGCCTTGAGCATTAGCTCGTCGGCGGTCAAAATGCGCTTGATGAGAGCGCGAGAACGCTTCATAGAGTTATATCATAAAGAGGTCGGTGAAGATTGAACTGTAGTCAGGCGCGGATACTGCTCTCCGCATATCGTGAAAATAATTCGCAGGACAATACAACAGAACTCGACGCACACCTGGAGCAATGTGCATCGTGTCGGGCTTTTCTTGCCCAAAGCAGCAGCATCGGGAAACAGATACGATCATTACCAACTATCGAACCACATCCTCAGTCGTATCAGCGTTTGATGCAGGCACTGGCCCAAGAGCATACACATTTTTTGCAGCACGCCACCACGCCAGTTGCCTCAACACCCGATTTTCTCAAACCTTATCTCAAAGAACAGGATGTGGTGGCACAAACCAACGATCCCCTGGCAGCTTTTTCCACGGCAGAGACCGGACCATTGCCCATTATTCGCAGTAAGCGTCGCCGCAGCATTATCTCGACTCAGTACGCTATCATCGGTTTAGCGGCGGCCTTCCTGCTCATCATTATGACCAGTGGCCTTATCTCACTGCTAGTGCTGGCAAATCATGGCTCAAAGTCTGTCATTGTTGGGAGCAATCCAGGAGCTTCATTCAACGTGCCATCGCAGGTCAGCATAGCTACCTATGCGACACAGAGTGTTTATGATCATGTGGTCAGCGCCGTTGCCAATAATCGCTATGTCTATTACACGGCCTATAATAGCAATACGCAAGATTGGATGCTCGAACAGCTTGATACTAAAACAAAAACAAGTAGTGCGCTTTTACCTACCGCGAGCAATAGCGAATTAATCGTGTTGAGTGATGCTCACGGTTGGCTTGTCTGGCTCCAGCTTAATACGCCCAAAGCTATCACAGTGAAAAACTCTCATGCAATCATTGCGACCAGTCACATCGTAACTACGCGCACCTGGAGCTTACAGGCATTGCAATTAGGCGTGCTGCAACAAACAACGCTGATGACGGATACACCTATCACACTCCTATCCGGCATATTCAATGATAGTACGGCACCATCCTGGGTTCACACGCCTATTCAAGGTCTCTGGTTCACCAACAAAACCCTACTAGTGACAACGGTTGGTGCGCAGGGCAACTCGCATCTGCTTTCAATCCAATTACCGGTTATGGCGAAGGACAAAGCCCAGGTAACACAAATCGCAGAGGCATATAATGGACATATTCTGACTTCACCTACGGCCACAAGCAACGGCACGGCGATTTTGTGGTCGGAAGAGTGGCAGGATAGCAACAATACATTCCACAGCAATATCTGGGAACAACAAACGTTACATACACTACCATCAAACATCAAGTGGCAACCCAAAACAATGACCTTCACAGGCTTATTGAGGGCCGATGGCATGTCGTTCCAACCCCAGGTAGTTAATAATACGCTGTTCTTCCTGAGTACCAATCCAAACGACGCAAATAGTAGCGCGACAAGTAGTAACAGTGCTAGCAGCACATCTGGCGCGGTCATTGGTGTACAAGGGGCAACGCCGGCGGTATCATCAACGCCGACAGCAACCCCCACGCCTAATACTGCTACAAATGCTACTACGGGAACGAGTGGCCCAATTCCCAGGCAGAACGCTACCAGCTACATACCACAGCCAGATGCCACTATCCAGGGGGTCTTGCTCTCGTTGCCGCT
>JAJZEJ010000757.1 GCA_021828635.1 Chloroflexota bacterium | reverse complement strand
GATGTAGCCACCCAGGATAGGGCCGCTGGCTGGTGCAAAGACCAGTGGGATACCGTAAATGCCGAAAGCCAGTCCGCGCTCTTTTTCCGAGAAAGCGCCGAAGAGCAGCGAGATACCTAGCGGTCCCAGCATACCGCCGCCCAGACCTTGCATGGCGCGGAAGATGGTCTGCCAAGTCAGCGAGGGCGAGAGCGAGCAAAGAATTGAGCCGAGTGTGAACATGGCTAATGAGAGGACATACATACGTTTGATGCCAAAGCGGTCCGAAAGATAGCCCGCCAGGGGAGTAATAATACCCAGAGCTAGAATATAGGCCGTCAGCACGCCGTCTACCGAGTCTACTGAGGCTGGATGTCCGAGCGTGCCAAAAACCCTTTGCAGTGTAGGGATAGCGACATTGACTGCTGTGGTGTCCAACACGAACATGAAGGTGCCGAAAATCACCGAGAACATCACACGCCATTTATAGCCACCGTCGCCGCTCACTTCTGCTGGTGGCGTGTTCTCTGGCATTTCGTTTGCCTGTGGAATAGGCTCCATCTAAATTCCTCCGATTTATCAAATGATAAGAAAAGTCTACAATAAAACGGTTAAAGATGCGTCTCTGGACGGACCAGACCGTACAATAAAACCTGCACAATGGTCTCTACCCGTTCAGCATGGAGCGCGGTCGGAGCATCTTCGGCATAGGCCATTGTCAGAAAACTGGAGAGCAGACTGAGTAACATATACGTTGCCATCATAGCATTGACGCCACAATTGCGCCAATCGTGTAATACACCTTTTTGAAAGCCCTCCGCAAAGATACTGGCAATCGGCGCGACGATGCTGTCATGAAATGCCGTTTGCATCCGATCATGCACAGCTTCATTCAGCTCATAACGCATATCGTGCAGCATCAAGCTGTGGTCACGGTGTGCTGTGCTAAGCAGGTAGCGTACCACCTGTTTGAGCCGCTCTTCGATATGCTCATTGCGTTGCGCGATACGCTCCAGCGCCGCTTTTCTCTGTGCCAGTTCATCCTGCATGACCGCGATATAAAGGTCTTCTTTATCAGCGAAGTAGTGATACAACGCTGGTTGTGTGAGACCGCAGGCGTCGGCGATCTGGCGTGTCGTCACCGCACGGTAGCCCTGTTCCATGAATAGCTCTTGTGCGGTGCGCAAAATGGTGCGTTTCGTTTCTTCCACGTCGTTGTGTGGCTGTGTTTTACGCTGCCCACGTCCCATAGTCGCTTCACCCCTTCTCATTTTTTGTCACCTTTATTTATCAACTGATAAGTAATATAGCCCATGAGAGAGCGAATGTCAAGGGAAATTTTAGAAACAGAATCACATACCGAATGCGCGGCACGTCGCGCATTCGGTATGTGATTCTGTTTTTGTCGCAAGTTCAGCTACGTTTAGCTAGGAATCTGAGAGGGTGGGGTAAGCTGACCGCTCAGAATTTCCTGCTGGAACTGCTTGGCTTTGGCTACCGCATCGGCGGGTACCGCGCTGTTGGGGGTCGCATAACCAACACCATTATGTGCCAGATCGAAGACCGGTGGGTTGTTGGTGAATTGACCCTTCTCGAAGCTATCAATAGTGTCATAAACAGCGACATCGACACGCTTGAGCGCACTGGTAATTACTGTTTGTGGATAGAGGTAGTTCTGATTGGCATCGACACCTATGCCGTAGACACCTTTCTGGTTGGCGGCATCGAGCGCACCAACGCCACAACCACCGGCCACCTGGAAGATAATGTCAGCCTTGTCCTGGTTGATCTGGCTGAGGGCATCGTCCTTACACTTGGCGGTCGCGGAGAAGTCCTGCGAATAGGTGAGGTTGATCTTGACGTTCGGATCGACCATCTTGGTACAATAGTCGAAGCCCGCGATGTAGCGGTTCACTGGTGGAATAGAGAGGCCACCAACGACGCCCACTGAGTTCGCGCCCAGCAGGTGTGGTACCTTCGAGGGGCCGTCAACCTCCATCTGGCCTGTTATGGCACCAACCAGACAGCCAGCCTCTTGCTCTTTGAAATAAAGTGGTGCGACGTTAGGCAACGGATCGCAGTTGCCATTGGCGAGCGTGGCACAGCCATCGACGATGGCAAACTTCTTGGTAGGATACTCTTTGGCTACCTGATCGAGTGGTGTTTGCATGAGGAAACCGACCGCGATTACCAGGTCGGCTGCCTGTGCAGCCTCTGTCAGATTGTTGACGTAGTCGTTTTGCGATTGCGTCTGGATGACTTTTGAAGCGAAGCCATATTGCGTCTGGGCTTTCAAATAGCCCGTGTAGGCCAGATGGTTGAAGCCATTGTCATTCAAGCCACCGATGTCTGTTACCAGTGCCACCTTCAAGGTAGATTTCGGGGTCGAGCTACTACCGGTGGTACTACCACCGGTTGAATTACTGCCACAGGCGGCCAACAGCATCGCAACGACCACGAGCAGGGAGGCGACCTGGGCGAGACCGCTAAACTTGCGCATAAATAGATGTCCTTTCTTCGCATAGCCTATTCACAGCTTATCCGATAGGAAAAGGGCGAGAGGTACAATGCTATGCTGATCGAGTCTTACCGTGAGGAATAGCACGTGCAAGTCATGCTATTCCTCTTTAGTGTACATACGCAATGCTGAGGCTATTTCTCACAAGGGGTTGATAAATAAGTAGTATGGCACTCCTTGTGGGTGCCATACGCATGAATATCTTGCATGTGTGTGTTATAGCGTTAGTTACCGAACAGGTTGTTCAGTGTATTGATGGTGCCACCGAGGTTGCTTTGTCCACCGGCTTGCTGCGCACCTTCTGGCTGGGGCGGATGATAGCTCATGGACTGCAAACCGACACGGCCAGGGCCGATGAAGCGATTTAGCACGAAGGATGCGCCGGAAACCATGCCACCGATGGCACCTAAGATGCCACCACCACGTTGTGACGCGGCCACCGTTGTGACCTGCATCTGCACCGAGGGGTCTTTCCAGAGCCACGCACCAGGTTCAACATCCAGTGCCTCACCAGGAGCCAGCGTCTTCTCGAAGACATTGCCATAGCCGTGTAGTAGCACCATACCCTCGCCATTGGTGGCTCTGAACTGATCGACGAAAAGACCAGTACGACTGAAGAGGATGTTGGCCGCGCCTTGCACGAAGGTGAAGCTGTAGTCCACATTGCCGGTGGCAATCAGAAACTGATGCTCACGCACTTCAACCATCTGGTTGTGTTGCAGGCGGAGCGCCACGATTTGCCCAACGGAGTCACGCGAAAACGAGATGTTTCCGGGACCATGTGCCTCGGTAATGAAGATTGGCAGACCGGCAAACATGCGTTTTGCTGCTCCCTTGAGCGACTTGAAACCGATCTGCACACCTGGATGCTTCCAGAGCAGGATATGATGCTCGAAATAGATAGGCATCTGATTGCCAAGCATGACATCGACGACTGGTACAAGCTCACCATCAATGGAGATGGTCATGTCCGCGAGGTGTAGCGGCCCTTCGGGGTTATGCACTTCAGCCTTTGGGACAGCATTGCCAAACATACTATTGGTATACTCTTCATACTGGTTGGGCGGTACAAACGCGCCCGCTGGCGGCGGCGGTGTGCCAGCCGTCGCTGGCTGAACCATTGGTTGTTCGGTCAGTTGAGCGCCACAAAAGCCACAGAATTTGACGCCATCGGCAACCATATTATGACACTTTGGGCAAACCATAAATGTGGTCCTCCTTATATCAGGGCCATTTGATAACTGTAGGATCGATTAGAGCTATGAATCCTTCATATCTCTGTGAAAGGAGTGCATATTGCCATGATGATACCAGTAAACCCGACAATATGCAAGTGCTGAAAGTCATTGTAATGAACAAAGAGATAAAACCATCCGGTCGTACATGCACGACCGGATGGTTTTATCTCTTTGTTCATTACAATACGAAACTATCGGCGAGAGGACTACGGGCGTTGCCGTTCTCACGCTTTTCACTATTCAGGTTAATAGATTGCTGACCACCTGTGGGCCGACTGTTTTGCCCATAGGTGCCATTGGGGGATGATGGCATTGGGGATGGCGTGTTTTGCAAATTTTGCAGGCTCTGCAATGCTGCTTGCGCCTGTGGACTCATAGGCACGGGACCACCCGGCTCTGTAGCAAGCTGAACTGTCTTGCCCTCAATCACTACTGCAATGCCGATACCGCGCCGGAGATCGGCCAGTTGCCGCCGTAGTTCGCGGTTCTCCGCTTCCAACGCATCCATCAGTTTCTTCTGCTCAAGCAGCATCTGCGCGATGCCCTCGAAACCCGCGCTAGCAGCACGATCCATAGTGGATTCCTCCTGCGTACTTCGTGTACCTCTTATTCCGCTTTTCAACGACGCTACCGCGTCTATCGCTACGCGCTCAGAACGCGGAGTGGAAGTACTTAATAACTCTAGAACAAAATTACCGATCACAGCGCCACACTCCTACTCTTGTTTAACCCAACAACGACACCACACGATCCCAAATGACATCGGCAACCTCTGTCTTGGGCATCACTGGTAGGTCTTCTACTGCACCGGTTGCATGAAAAATGAACACCTTGTTCGTCTCTGTCCCAAAACCGCTATCCGAGCGGCTCACATCATTTGCCACCAGCAGGTCTAACTGTTTGCGAAGCAACTTAGACTGTGCATGTGTTAGCACGTCATCTGTCTCGGCAGCAAATCCGACACGAATCAGCCGTCGCTGTAGCTGTCCACTTCTTTGTTGCCTGTCGAACGATGCGGCCAGTTCACCAAGAATATCAGGATTGTGCGTCAGATACAGGGGAAACACACTTTGCTCATCCTGTTGCACGCCATCATGGTATTCCGCATCCTTTGCATCCTTTACATTTACTGCCTCTATCGCGCTTCCCTGAGAAGCTTGCTCCATACCCTTCACGCCCTTCACGTTCCTCACGCCCCTCATGCTCTCTTTCTTCATCTTGTGTGCGGCTGGCGCGACTGCACGAAAGTCGGCCACCGCAGCACTCATGACGAGTGCATCCGCGTTAGTGATAGCAGTAAAGACGGCATCCCGCATCTGCTGTGCCGTCTCTATCTTTTGGAACGCTACGCCGTAAGGAGTAGGAAGCGCCACGGGACCGGAGATGAGTGTGACATGCGCTCCTCGAGCTCGTGCCTCTACTGCCAGGGCTTAGCCCATTTTGCCTGAAGAACGATTTCCGATATAGCGCACCGGGTCCAGTGGTTCCTGTGTTCCCCCGGCTGTCACTACCACGTGGCGACCAGCCAGGTTGCCGTGCCGCCCTAATAGCATGCTGATAGCACCCATGAGAACAGGTGTCTCCGGCAAGCGACCGGGGCCAATGGCTCCTGATGCTAGACGCCCAACTTCTGGCTCGACAACCTCCGCGCCGCGTTCGCGCAGCAGCGCCAGATTTGCCTGAGTTGCCGGATGCCGGTACATCTCGTGATACATGGCCGGAGCCCGCCACAATGGCGCTTCCGTTGCCAATGCCACCCCCGTCAACACGTTATCCGCACTGCCCTAAGCCACCCTCGCACCC
>JAJZEJ010000384.1 GCA_021828635.1 Chloroflexota bacterium | reverse complement strand
CAGGATTACCCCCGTGGATGTCCACATTTCTAGTACCTGTAGTTCGTTAATCCTCATAGTACGTGTCAAGACACATAAGGAAGGCAGGAACGACAGTGGGAATGTTACGGGTGATGTCACGGCGCGGAGACGACCGCGTTACCTGGGACCAACAAAGAGTTCTGGATGGTGACGCCGAGGCAGTCGCTGCTGTCCGAGAAGCAGAGCGAATCTTTGCTCAGGAGAGAGCAAAGGGCGCGACCGCATTTCGTGTTGAGCAAGGGAAGCCAATAGAGCGCGTTGAGAAATTTGATGCTACAGCCGAGCAGATTGTCCTGGTCCCACGAGTCGTTGGCGGATGAATCTCTTCACTCAGGTGCTAACCGCCCTGGGTTGGATTGTCATCGTGCTGGCGGTCTCTCCAATGGTCTGGCTGATTATTCAGCCCTACCTCAAAGGCTGGTCGCCTGCTGAGCGCCGCGCGATGCATCTGTTGCGCGATATGCTAACGCCGGAGCAGTTTCATCAACTTATCTGGCGTGGCTATCTGGAAATTCCCAGCCACGTGGAACCACAGCGTGTCTATCGCGTTCCACGCGCAAGAGGTTATGTGCAGGTTATCGAGAACGGACGCGCTATTATGCGCCTCTGCGTACAACCTGTCGAATGTTTGCCCGATGCCGATGTCATTGTGCTGCATAAGCTGATGATTGAGGCTAATGAAGAGGTCTATCTTCAGAAAGCTAACAAATACCTCTGCATCGATTGATGCCACGCGGAACGCATGGATAGCTGCAATCGCTGTGTGATACACATCTGGCTGGTTGGAGTCACCTGAAATAGCTGATCGCCATTACCCAGGGCGGCTCTCAAAGAAGAATAATATGCCTGTTCGCATGGCACGTCTACGGTGTGCCATGCGAACAGGCATGTTATTCTTCATCATCATCCTCGGACGCTTCGACCTGGATGATCTCTTTGTGGCCGTTCTGCTTGACGCAGGAGTGTGGCCCACCATCTAGCGGCATACCACAGTAGGGACAGGTGGGACGCCCAGCACGTACAATATCGACGATGGCACTGGAGAGTTGACGCGCCTGCTCCTGCTTGAAACGGAAGAGAACGGCATCCTCGTCGGTCAGCGCCTCAAGGTCCGGGTCGGGACCGCGCTCCAGAAAAACCTCTAATGGGACTGCGCTAAGAACGAACTCATCGTTGCCGTTATCATAAGCCAACGTGAGTTGACCAACCTGAAATTCGTGCGTCGGATAGCGCGGAAATTCGCCAGGCATCGCGCTTGTTGACTGACTCTGCTCGCGTGATGCCTCAATCCGCAAAACCTGACCCTCGGTGAGCTGGGCTAGCGCACGATCTAGCGCCAGTGAGAGACTATTCAGTTGTTCCTTCTCCATCCACATGACGATGGAACCACGAGTACCTTGAGCATAAAGGCGGAAGCGTCGCTGTCCCGGCTGACCTACCGCCTCAGCTCCCAGGATGCGCGTGGTACCTAAATCAACACTCATCTTCATTCCCCTTCATTCTATAATGCACCATGCAATGCATTGTTATTAATAACCACGTGCCGGGTCATAGAGGTTGCGCAGTGGCTCTCCGACACGCAAGCGCCGCAAGTTCTCGGCGAAAAGCGCGGTCAGACGCTCATCATAGCGCACGCTAACACCCGAAATATGCGGTGTGAGAATGACGTTAGGCATGGCATAGAGCGGGCTATCCGGTGGTAGCGGCTCCTCCTCTGTCACGTCAAGTCCGGCACCACCGATCCATCCCTCACGTAACGCCCGAATCAGAACCGTTTCGTCGATCAGGCGTCCACGTCCCACGTTGACGAGATAGGCATGTGGACGCATGGCGCGTAGTTCTGCCTCGCCGATCATATGCACGGTTTCAGGTGTCAGAGGTGCCGATACTATGACATAATCGCATTGCTGCAACATCTCGTGCAGATACGAAATTGGATAAAGTTTATCGACATTCTGCTCTTGCTCTTCGCCCGTGGCGTTGCGCCGTGTTGCCAAAACGTGCATCCCAAAAGCTTTGGCAAGATGCGCGACACGCCGACCAATGCTGCCTAGCCCAACGATGCCAAGTGTCTGGTTCTCCAGTTCGCGTCCTCCCAGTTTATACCAGCTTACACTCCGTGGCCAGATGTGGCGATCCTGGAGCCGCACCATTTCCGGCCAGGTGCGATTAAAGGCCAGCATACTGCCTAGAACATATTCGCCAATGGTGACGCCGTTAATTCCTACAGCAGTCGTCACAATTACTTCGCTGTTAGCATCGAGAATGCCGGTTCCTTCCAGACCATCGACGCCCGCGCCCGCGCACTGGAACCAGCGTAATCGGGGGGCCAGGGTGCGCCAGTCGTTTGGCACCCAGTAGGAACAAAAAACGTCGGCATCATGCAATTGAGTTGCCAACTCGTCGGTACGAGTGACGCAAATCACTTCGCTCCGCGCTGCCTCGCGCAAAAGCTCCTGTGATGCCGAGGAAAATTGAAATGTGCTTACTACTTTGAGACTCTTAGTCATTCCAGTCATACCTTGCCTAGCTCGCTTTCAACAGGTTGATTGTGGGTTGACCTGGTGATGCAGGTGACGCCGCTTGTCTTTTACAGTCTATCTGAATCAGACTCAAGTAGCAAGTAGCTATCCCTACAGAAGGCGCTGAAAGGGCCGATAGTAAGCAATGAGAGAGACAAATGTCCCATTGCGTGTCGTTCTATTGCTATTAACCCGTCTAAAGAGTTAGATATTTCTATAAGAGAAGATTACTTTGGTGCGCATAGAAGACTCACGCATCTGCATATATATGAGGAAGGCTAGTATGGCATTCAATCACGACGCGAGCCGCAACGGTTCAATGACACAACTCTCACCACAAGGACCGCAGGGATCACCAACAGGCCAGGGACCGATGGCAGCAGGATGGAAAAATATGCCAGCTGGACCTGCTGGACCTGCGGCCCCATCTTCTCCGGTGACACCAACACCGCCAGCGCAACCGGAAAAATCGAAAGAAGGGCGTCGTCGTCGCTTGATGACTATTAGCAGCATCGTGTTATTGCTGCTCTTGATCTTTGCCGCATTACGTTTCAGCATGATGGCTACTGCCACCGATGATCTGTTGCAGGTGCGCATCGGCGATCAGCAACCAGCTATGATTGATCTACATCAGAGTATTCCGATCAGTCCCTACTTTTTGGGAACCAACGTTTTCCCGCTGGCTGGTTCTAGTTCCGTGGACGCTGTCTCGTCTGGTTTCATGAACTGGACTCCGACGATGAAAAGCGATCTGAATGCGATGCATATTGGCCTGTTGCGCTATCCTGGTGGCAACTGGGGTGAGCAACACTTCCTGAGCTACAAGCAGCTTGATGATTTCGCGCAGATGCTCAATGACACAAACAGCCAGGGCATGCTCCAGACCTACATACCGACGACGCCCGCCATTCAGACCGCGACGGGCGATACAGCTACGCTGGCCGCTAACTGGGTTTATTATATGAACAACCCCCAGAGTTCGTTGCGCACCGCCGGTTCTCCTTTCCATCCAGTACAGCTCTGGACCGTGGGTAACGAGCCTGACCTGCTCAAAGATGCTACTGGCAAACCGTATACTGTGCAGGAATACGCTGCGCTGTTCATCTCCTACTCTATAGCGATGCATAAGACCGACCCAACGATCAAGGTCTATGGCCCTGAAATCAGCCAGTTCAACGGCATCGGCGCTGGCCCCTTCGACTCAACCGGCCAGCCCTGGATGGAGACCTTCTTGAAGATCGTCGGCGATTATCAAGCCCACAACAAGTTGCCTTTCCATCTGCTCGATGGCGTCTCGTTCCACCGCTACCAGTTCAATGACGCACGTAATCAGCCAGGGATGCTACTGAGCAGTCCCAACGAGTGGGATTATACGCTACCGGCATTGCGTCAGGAGATTATAAACGATCTGGGCTATGCCGCGCCAATTGCTGTGACCGAGATTAACACCAATCAATCACAAGGGCAACCGCCAACCCGTGGACAGGCCGCATTGTGGTGGGCCAGCACGCTGGGTACATTAATGAACCAGCAGGCCAGCGATGTGAGTTTCTTCTCGACCGCCGATGTTGAGAATCCCTATCCGCTCTTTGAGCAACAGGGAACACAGGAGAGCGCCATGTTCCGCGTGATGCAGATATTCTCGCATCTACAAAACAATCTGGTGCCGCTCTCCGTTCAGCATACACCCATCGGCGTTTATGCAACACAGGATAGCAGCCATCAACTGGTAAGCCTGCTTTTTGTCAATGCTAGCAATCAGGCGCAACAGGCGCAGGTGGCCCCAATGGATAGCGTCCTCGGCATTAGCGCGTGGCAGCATCTCGATATCTCGTTGGCAGCCGATAGTATTGTTGAAGTCACACTGCACCGCAACGCCAGTGGCAACAACTATGCGGCGGCCTACAGCTATCAAGTGCCGACGACGAATAGTCCCAATACACAATCGTTACTTTATACCGTGTGCGGACAGAAACAAGACGTACTCGCAACCAATATACCGTGCTAGGGAGAAAAACACATCGTGGTTCTGACCGTTATTCGCAATATATTAGAAACTATCTACCTGCTCATCGTCCTGGCAATGACGGTGCAGGCTATCTTTAATATTCGTTTGCGCCTCTTCATCTGGGAGACACCGGAGCATGCATGGATGAATCATGCCCCAACGATCTATCGTGATCCTTGTCTCTCGTTCACCATTATGCTACCAGCCAGGCATGAAGAGGCTGTCTACCGCGACACAATTCAAAAAGTCTATGATCTGAACTACCCAAAAGAATTGATACAGGTCATCGCCATTTGCCGCGAGGACGACCCTGGCACTATCGCCGAGGCGCAAGCCAAGATCGATGAGTTGGGTGATCCCAATGTGCAGCTGCTGATCTTCAATGATCTGCCAATTAACAAGCCCCACGGTCTGAATCTGGCGCTCCAGGTTTCACGTGGCGATGTCGTGACGATTTTCGATGCGGAAGATGAGCCGCATCCCGATATTCTGAATATCATCAATACAACAATGCTGGACGAAGATGTCGATGTGGTGCAAAGCGGCGTACAGTTAATGAACCATAACAGCCACTGGTTCTGTTTTCTGAATGTCTTAGAGTACTTTTTCTGGTTCAAATCGTCGCTACACTTCTTCTCGCGCATCGGTATGACCCCGCTTGGCGGCAATACCGTTTTCGCACGCCGCGACTTGATGGAGCAGCTCGGTGGCTGGGACGAGACTTGTCTGACCGAGGACGCCGACCTGGGCATTCGCCTGAGCGAGTCCCACGCTCGCATTCGCATCATCTACGACGACGAGTTTGTGACGCGAGAAGAGACGCCAGATACGATTGAGCAGTTTATCAAGCAACGCACACGCTGGAATCAGGGTTTTATTCAAATCCTCGTTCGCGGCGAGTGGCTCAAGATGGAGAAACTCTCGCAGCGCCTGCTGGCCCTATACATCTTGATTCTGCCAGAGGTGCAGGCATTTTTCTTGTTGATGTTGTTTGT
>JAJZEJ010000472.1 GCA_021828635.1 Chloroflexota bacterium | reverse complement strand
CGTCGTCTCCGATCAGAGAACGACTCGGATCAGCCGAGAGACTGGTCTTACCAGTACCGGAAAGGCCGAAGAAGAGCGCCACATCCCCATCCGCGCCGATATTGGCTGAGCAGTGCATAGGCAACACATCCTGGGCAGGCAGAATGAAATTGAGGACGGTAAAGATGGATTTTTTCATCTCCCCCGCATAATGGGTACCAGCTATCAGCACCAGACGCTCCTCGAAATCGATAATGATAGCAGCTTCTGAACGTGTGCCATGAATACGAGGGTTGGTACGGAAATTAGGCACACACAGAATGGTAAAACCTGGATTGGTCAGTTCCTTGTCGCTCTCCTTGCGGCGCAGGAAGAGTTGTTGAGCAAACAGGTTATGCCAGGCCAGTTCCGTAATCACCTGAATAGGCATACGATACTGAGGGTCGGCACCGCCAGCCGCATCAAGTACATAGACATCACGCCCTTGCAGATAATCGGCCAGGCTGCGCCGCACCAGTTCAAATGTCTCACGCGGCATCGGGTGATTAATGTCGCCCCACCAGATTTTCTCAGCGTACTGTTCATTCGAGACAATGAACTTATCCTTTGGCGAGCGTCCGGTATATTTGCCGGTAGTCGCATCAAAAGCGCCATTTGCAGCCAGCATACCTTCCTTGCGTGCCAATGCATGTTCGACCAGCACTGTCGGGGACAAATTCCAGTGGACAGTACCCAAGTTCACCAGGCCATAATCTTCCAGACCTTTTTTGCTCATCATCATGGTCATCTATTTTCTCCTTGAGGGGCATACACTCATGCAACAACGCCGTCAGATCATTTACCTACAATGGTAATGCAAAACTCTCTCATTGAGCTTGCGACAACATGCTCTGCCCCTTGCATCTGTGAATTCTACCTTCATTATGGTAGCGTCGCAATCCCAAATATCAGCAACATGCAATATTATATCACTTATTTCTTTACGCTCTGACGCCACGAAATGCGACAGCATAAAGTCTGCAATAACCTTGCATCATAGCAGGCAGAAGAGATACAATGTGGAAAGAGAGTGGCATTTGCTCGCAGAAAGAATGGTCTTGCTTATGGCACAACATCCTCCGCCACCAACGTGGGTCGGCTGGTCTGTCATCTCTACCGACTACACTCCAAACTTTACGCTCTGGTATACCGGTTTACCAGGTACGGGTAAAACTACGCTAGCTTCATTGGTTCGACAGCATCTGCTTGCCCGTGGCTATCAAGCGGAGATTATCGATAGACACGCTCTCACACGTTGGCTCCAAGAAGAGATGCACCTGGACGAACCTATTGCCCACGATCAAAGTCACACTCTGGGCTACGACGCCTTCATCTCCTACCTTTGCACCCTGCTCACACGCAACGGCATCATCTCCATCACAACCTCTGTTTCACCTTACCGCGAAGCCAGAAAGTATGCCCGTGAACATCTCAGCCCTTTTATCGAAATCTATCTTTCCTGTGCGTCAGCCGTGCGCCAGGATCGCCTGCTACGCCTGGAACATATTCCTCAGATGGATGAACAACTCTACCAGCCCCCGCTTTCCGCTGAGCTAAGTATCAATACGGAGCTTGAGTTACCTGAACGGAGCGCCCTACGCATCATCGACTACCTGGAGCTGCATAGCTATATTACACCTCTCTGGGAAGAACCCTACAGAGAGGCAAGCGAGGAAGAGATTGATAGTATCAAAGCCCGCTTACGCGCGTTGGGCTATCTGGAATAATAGAAGCCGCTCTAGCTTGTCCGTCTTCTTCATCAACTTTTTTTATGCTACCAAAAGATTGACCCATTGATGTTTGCCTGCTATGAGAGCGCAGCAGAACTACAATGAAGTAGAGCAACAAAATGTTACGTAAAGCAATCACAGGGAAGAAAAGGGGAACGGAGGGCAACTGTAAAAGACCAGCCATATTGTAGATATAGGGATAGATCCATGTAGTGACAGCACAGATAGCTGTCCAGCTTATAAGTAGTTTGCGATCAGAGGGGCAAATATAGGCCACGAGAGGCACTATCCAGATCAAATATTGTGGACTGAAGACTTTGCCGGTACATATAATAATCAGCAGTGTCAGCAGGCAAGCCGTGGCAAGAGGAAGTTTACCACGCCACTGCAACCAGTAGGTGTAGCCCAATCCAAGTAACAATGCCAATGTGCCAAGAATGGAAACGGCAGGTGAAAGGATACTAAGAATATTCAATGAGCCGAATGTAAAAACTGGCGTGAGCTTAAAGCCAACAAAACTGAAAAGCCAGAGCAGCGTGGCCGAGGCCGACTCAACCTGAATGGGACGCCCACCAAAGTAGCTGAATGGTTCAAGCGTTCCCTGAATAGAGAATACAAACGAGACCAGCATAATCAACGCACAAATCACTACAAAAATCCCAAGTGGTAATAGCCGACGCCATGAGAAGCGCGGTTCACGCGACTCCATCTGCTGAGCCAGCAGAAATGGCATGAGTAAGACAGCAGGATAAAATTTGAACATTGTGCCTAAAGCCAAATAGGCAAAAGCCCACTGCCAGCGTTTACGGACGGCATAGACTACTGCCAGCAGTGTTAATGCCGAGGGAATAAGGTCAAAACGGCCTTCGGCTGTACCCCATGTGCCAAGTACAAGATAGAAGGCATACAAAAGAGCAGCACGACGCGAACGAGTGAGCAATAACACATAGTACATAAAGATAGCGACCAGTGCCATCAAGACGGCAAATGCTACCTGATACCAGTATGCAGGCACAACTAATGGCAGCGAGAAAGGAAGCAGCACGGGCCAGGGGTATTCATGCGGCAAAGCCTCAAATGGTGTGTTATTGTTTTGTGCCGCAAAAAAATGCAGCAGGAAGGCAGGCAAACCGATATGCCGCAACAAGGTAATGATCACATGTGGCGAAGGTGCTTGATAATGATAGGTTGTGATAAAAGTACACTGATGGACGGGCAACTGGTGCAGTGCGGAGACACCTTCCCAGAAGGCCAGCGCGTAACACTGGTATTTAGCAACATCTGTATAATCGCGAAAGATTTGCCAGGATGCTCCATAGAAGAGCAACAGACTCATCAGCAGCACAATTACGCTATCGAACCAGGGTTTTGACGTGAAAGATTTCGCAAGAGCAACCAGTGTAGAGCCGTTTTTATCGGTATTGACCTGTGTTTTCATTATTTACAACTAACCCGCTACATATGACATTCAACTACCATGTTACTGATACGAGGCTGTACAAAAGAAGGTCACAGCATCACCATTCTAGCACATTGCTCCAGATGTTCGGCGTTCTCAAGGCGAACCGACTAGAACTGTTGGGCTGTTTTCTACCTCTTCCATAAGAATTTATGCTACAATAGCCAACGGATAGTAGACAGTTCGGCATGAGGAAAGAGAGTGGTCTGTATGGCTATACTGGCAGAGGGTCAAAGAGTTGAACAATATCGCATTGTGCGCTATCTTGGTGGTGGCATCGCTGGAGAATCGTATGAGGTTGAAGATACCAGACTACAACGCAAGGCAACACTCAAGTTGTTGCACACGTGGGCCAGGCTACCAGAGATGGCACGCCGCCAGTTTTTCCGCGAAATGCAGGGGATCAGCACACTCAACCACTCAACAATTGCTGCTGTACTAGATTATGGCGAGACAAATAATACGCTCTACATCGTCCGTCGCTACGTCAGCCCTGGCTCACTGCTAGGCAATGAGGGACGCCTCTGGTTCGCTCCACCGTTAACAGTCGCCACAGCCATACAATACACCCATCAGTTAGCACAGGGATTGCACTACATTCACAATCAAGGCTATGTGCATGGTTCGCTGACCTTCTCCAACATCCTGGTGCTGCGTAGCTCGAATCCATACAACGAAGCAGATTTCATGCCCTTCCTGCTCGCTGATATTGGAGTCACAAATTTTATCCGTCGCTTTGGGCAACCACGCAGTCCATTTCAGCCTATCACAGCCGCACCGGAGCAGTTCGGTGGCTACACGACGGCAGCCAGCGATCAGTATGCACTCGCGGTTCTGCTCTACTTCTGGCTCACAGGACAACTCCCATTTACCGGTACCCCAGAAGAGGTAGAACATCTGAAACTGACAGAGACGATTGTCTCACCACGCCAATTCCATTCTGAGCTAACGATTCAACAAGAAGGTATGCTACGCCGCGCTCTGAGTGTCTATCCCGATGAACGCTATTCCTCTATCCTCGCTTTTACCTCGGCACTCCAGACATCTTTAAGCGCACCACAAGCCGCTACAACTACCGTCGAGACGAACCTATCCAGAGCATCATCAGTAAGCCTACCAGAAACTCCAATACCAGCCTCTACTGATGAGCCGCTTACTCAACCTACAGAGAGTCTGGAAGAAACACATAATAGTGTAACAGAAAAAGACGCCGAACAGGCAAATCAAATTGCTCAAACACCAATGCTCTGCATCATTCATCCCGCACTTCCTCCAGGCACAACATCGGCGCTGAACCAGGAAACAGTCACACTCGGACGCTCAGGTTCCAGCGACATCTTACTTGACTTGGATGATAATGTCTCACGCCACCACGCGCTCCTACGCCGTGAGGGTGCAAACTACTTCATTGCCGATCAGCGCAGTACACTCGGCGTTTATGTCAATGGCAAGCAACTGGCTAATGAAGAAGAGTACACCCTACAAGACGGCGATAAGATCAGTATTGGTGAGTACAAACTGATTTTTCAGGCATGCAACCCTCTTTCAAAAGTCGATTTTGTTTCCACAGAAGCTTAATCTATACCAACCGCTATCTGTAAGAACCGATAATGCACATGAACGAAATGATATAGTCTCCTCGACACGTTTTTCTTTTTTGAATTGCATTATCTCTTATAGATACCATGCCTATTCCCTCGTTCCCCAAATACCTGAAGATGTCGTGAGTGACAGTACTTTTTTACTATACAAGATTATATGAATTTCTTAATATTTTTGACACACGATGATACAAGTTTATGATACACGATGGCGCAAAAAAATATTTTAGCATAACATGACATATTTTTCATATTAAAGTTTTGCAGAAAAACTTTATATAACCACTTGATAATCGGGATAATTGTATGTATAACTATTTTTGTCAAACTCATCCGGTGAGATTGACAGATGGGTACCAGAACCGTTCCCATTGTTTTGCCTTTATGAAAGCATGAAAGGAGTATCTGTTTCGCTTTACCTGATAATTTTTATCTCTACGTTCCGTTGTCTTTCCGTCCTGTTGTCATTTTGTACGTTGTTCTATGATAGCTGTGAAAACTATTGACAAAACGAGGTTGTTTTCATGTTTGTTGATCCCAGACCTTTTCCTGAAGCGTTACCACCACCGTCCTCGCCACGTGGGCCGCATCGACGCTTCACGATGACCAAACGCCGCCTGTTCTATCTGATCTGTCTGAGTATTCTGTTGCTCTCCGGCGTGATTGGTGGCTGGAGTGCGGCGCATGTAATTTTCCAGACCAAAGCCGCTAATCCACCGCCCTCCATGACGGTAAAACAGTTT
>JAJZEJ010000287.1 GCA_021828635.1 Chloroflexota bacterium | reverse complement strand
CATAGCGGTGATTGCCCTGGTTAATAGAAAACCATTCTTCGAGTTGAAAATACTGGGGGTACTTTTGCTGATCCTGCGTAAACACGCGCACCGCTGGGTAGAGTACATGCCCGTGTGCGTCGCGCTCCACTTGGCCGCTCTTGGGATCGATGAGTGGGTCCAGGGTCAAGATGGATATCTGCAACAGATGAGCATAATTTTCACCCCCAATATATTGAGCGGGTACCGGTGAGATGAGCCGTTCATTGGTAAAACTATAAACGATTCCCATGAAGAATGGGCCGATCAGGAAGACCAGTAGCAACAGGAAAGCTGGGCCTCCCAGAAGCAAGGCGGAGCCGAGTTGACTGCGCCGGGTTTTGCGTTGCGGACGGACTACGGTTACTTTCTTGGTAGTCCGACTGATGACAGACATGGCAATTGCCTCCTCTTCTGCTTGAAGGTGAATACTGGAAAGTAGAGCGTTCCTCTCCACTTTCCAGTGTGTCAGCCGCACTACGTCTACTGTTGGTAGTTGTTATGGGCCTGGATATTCTGGTCAATGGCGTTGACCGCGTTGTCCAGGGCAGTCTGCACATTTGCGCCATCACGGATCGCCTCGCCGGCTTGCTCAAACTGGCTGGAGATTGTCAGGTACGCCGGTGTGGCCGGGCGCATGACCGTAAACTGTTGTAACATGTCAAAGAAGATGCGATATGGGCCACCTGGAGCATAGCGTGGCATCAGGGCAGCGGCAGCCGGGGTTGTGGGAATAAGCCCGGTCGAGTTGTCGAGCAAGGCAATGTTCGCTGGTTGCATAAGAGATTTAATAAACTGCCAGGCTCCTTGCGATGCCTGTTGTGAGCAGGTAGAGCTGATGCCCCACTCCCAGGAGCCACCGCCAATTTTCGGGCCGTTGCCAAAGTTTACCGTGGGTAGGAAGAGTGCATCTTTGCCATACTTTTGTACCACATTATCCGCATCCCAGCTCCCGTCATACCAAAGGGCAACCTTCCCCTGCAAAAATCCCTGGTTAGAGGTCGGTTTGCGGTCTGCGTAGCCGTTCTTGAACAGACTCTGAAACCACTGGCCCCATTTCACCGCCGCTGGACCATTGAGTATGCCATCTGCTGAGGTCATAGTGCTGCGATTAATCAAATCGCCACCAAAGCTTTGCAGCATGGGCGAGTACGCATACGGCCACCACTCACCGGTTCCTCCTGCTCCCAGGTCCAGGGGATACTGAAATGCCCCACTCGCTTTTAGCTTCGCTAGGATAGTGTTGAATTCATCCAGTGTCCAGGGCTGGCTCAGAGTCGGGATGCGAATGTTATACTTTTCGAGGACCGATTTACGAGCAAAGATAGTCAAGGCGACATCAAACTGGCCCAGCGCGTAAATCTTCCCCTGCCAGCGTCCAATCGCTGAATTTAAGAGACCCATTTGTTGCACCTGAGCAGCGGTGATCGGCAGCGGTTGGACGTATCCCGACCAGGCGAAGTTGGCAACGGTCGGATTATCCATATCCATGAGGCACGGCAGTTTATGGGCGAGCGCCGCAGCGGAGACAGAGGTGTTGTAGGAAGCCTGCGGGAATGATTGGATTTGAACCTGATACTGACTGTGCGCCGCATTAAAGGCCGCTACCTCTTTCGTAAGAGCGCCCATCTCCAGGGGATTGCCGGCAGAGTGCGTCCACAGGCTGATGACAGTTTTACCACCGGCAGCGGTTGTTGGGACGCTACTCCCACATGCTGCAAGAAACCCCATCAATATGACAAGCACAGCACCCAAGACAGACATTTTGAGTTTCATGTGTTTCCTCCTTGAATGTTCAGAAAATGTCCTTTTGTAGGAAATTCTCTTGTCAGGACAGCACGTACTAAGTAAGACCTACCATCCTAATGTAAGGGGCTTTCGTAGCTCCTGAAAAAGGACAGAAGCAATGAGAGATACCAAACTGCGAGGAAATCTATGTACCTTACATAGAGAAATACGTATTTAATCGTGTGTTCCTGCTAATGGTTCAGGTCACTCTTTGTCTCTGTCCCAAATATACTACTGCATAGACTCACCTCCTTACTTAAAGGAAGAAAAAGGTTGAACAGCTAAACGGATTGTCGTTCGATATAAGGACAATTAATGGTGTGTTGGACAGGCGGTAGAGGTTCACCACTATGTTCGAGTAAAAACTCTACAGCCCATTTGCCCATCTCATAGTGAGGTAGTTCTATCGTGGAAAGGGAAAAGGAGAGCTTACTGGCAATCAGTTCGTAGTTATCAAATCCAATGATGGCAACATCATTGGGAACGGAAAGCCTCAGTTGCCGTAGGGCTTCGTAGGCACCTATTGCCACGAAATCCGAAAAGCAGAAAATCGCAGTTGGAGGTTCACGTAATTGCATTAAGTCTATCGTTCCCTGATAACCTCCTTGTACTTGACTAGGGTATACACGCACAAGCTCTTCATTGAAAGGAACATCATATGCTTTTAATGCCTGTTTGTATCCTTCCAAGCGTCCGAAGGTGGCAGGGATAGGATCAATATTGTTAATAAAGCCAATACGCCGGTGGCCTTTTTGCAACAACACCTCGGTTGCCGTTTGTCCACCTTGTAGCTCATTTGGCACGACTGAAGGTAAAGCACGATCAGTGCTAAAGCAATCAACCAATACAACAGAACTTTCGTACATGTTTGCTGGTAATGTAACTTCCTGGTGGTACATTGCAGCGTAGATAATACCCTCTACTTGCCGCTCAAGCAGCATTTCAGTCGCGGTCTCCGCCACAGCGGCATCCGAGCCAGTGTTGACAATTAACAAGAGTTTCCCATTGGCCCAGGCGGCATCTTGCGCTCCTCGAATGATGTTCACTGCATATGGAGTCGTAGCGATCTCATCAGTGATGAAGCCAATAGTATGGCTCTGATGAGTACGCAATGATTTCGCCGCCAGATTCGGGCGGTAAGAAAGGTGCTTCGCCGCCTCCAGGATGCGTTCTTTCGTTTCGGCAGGAATACTAGCAGAAGATGCGTGATTATTCAGGACAAAAGAAACTGTCGTCCGAGAAACTTCTGCCAGACGCGCAATATCAGACATTGTGGGTGGCCGTTTACGTGGTTGACTGCTCACGCTGCATCTCTCCTACGAACAGATGTATTGTAATTAACACGAGTTACTAACACGAGTTACTAAGACAAGTGAACCATATTTTCTTGCGTTTGTCAAGTGGTTTGGGAATGAGTTTTTGGATAATTCTAAAATTCGCTACAATTTATGGTAACACACGATATATTTTCGACCAATCGTCAGGCGGAATAGCGCCCTGACCATTATCGACGACGCCAACGATGAGCGGTGTGCGCAAGAAGATATCTGTCTCCTGCTCCATTGGTAGCCACGCTACGTCATTGACCAGTTGCTGTTCACTTTGCTGATAGAGCGAGGTACGAGTGGCTGGTTGCATACTTGCATCAGCTGTTTCCATTTGCTGTTGCGTGGCCTGTTGTTGGGTTGCATCGGCGCTCTGGTTTTGCCCATAGTTCATATTATTGTTAGGTGAAGCTTTATCGAACTGGAGTGTCAGCCAATCGTGTAGATCGGGATATTCGCCGATCCAGGATAGCCCCCAGAATTGGATGCCCTGCGCGTTATTCGTTGCCGCTGTCACGTTATCTAGTAGCGTATTATAATTTACGGGATTGGTTTTAACAGTGATGCCGAGTATTTTCTTCCAACGCGCTACTAAGGCGGTAACTTCCTGATTAAAACTGCTTACACCTGATGCATAAGTCAGCGTGATCGTTGGCAATTGTGACACGCTACCATAACCTTCTTCTTGTAGTCCCTGCTTGAGCAGTGCTTGTGCTTTGCTTGGATCGCCACTCAGGCTTTTGGTATCATCTGGCCCCGTCAAGTCAGGATTGTAGCCGGGCAAGCCTTGCGGCACAATGTGGTTGGTGGGGATAGCTGTACCATGCCAGACCTGTGTGGCGATAGCTTGTTTGTCGATAGCTAGCTCGAATGCCTGACGGATATAAATGTTGTCGAAGGGTTTGGTCAGGTAGTTCATTGTGTAGTAGTTAATCCACATTAACGGTACTTGATGAAAATCGTTGCGTTGTCTGGCGGTAGAGAGATCAGAGAGAGGCACTTCCGTCATATCTACTTTGTCGGCCTGATAGGCAAGAAAGGCGTCGCTGGCGTTGGCATAAAACACGAAATAGACATGCTGTAACTGAGGTTTGGCATCATAATAGTGCTGATTGGGTACAAATTCGATCTCGTGGCCGGAGACGTAGCGTGCCAGACGGAAAGGGCCGGAACTACCACCTTGCGTGAGATGGGCGGTGAAATTTTTGCCATACGTCGTGAGCATGCTCTTTTCGACAACATCAGCACAGGTATAGGTCAGCATGGCGGGAAAGTATGCTGCTGGTTGGCTAATCTGAATGACGACCGTGCTGGCGTCGGGCGTGGTGATGCTATCGCCGATGAGGGTAGCAATTTGACCATTTAGTAGCTTGCTCGTGTCCTTAATGAGTCCCAGATAGATTGGCGCTGTTGTTGATTGCGTTGTTGGTTGCAGAGCGCGATCAAGGCTATAGGCGACATCGGCAGAGGTGAGGGGCGTGCCATCGCTGAAGGTCAGATTGGGTTTGAGATGGAACGTCCAGGTCATGCCATCGGAACTGACATCCCATGAGGCGGCAAGCTGCCCTTGTAGCTGTAACTTATCGTTATAGGAAACTAGACCCGTGAAGAGCATTTGTACGGCGTTCATCGAGGCGCTATCATGGGCCAGTGCCGGATCAAGAGTGTCAAGGTTAGAGATGCCAATTTCCGGTAGAGTATATGTCTGCTGGCTCAATGGCGCTTTCACTGGCTGAATATTGCCGTTGAAAAGATTGCAAGAAGTAAGTAGCAAGGGTAATAGGCAAATAATAAATGAAAAGAATATTGTTGCATGCCTGGTTTGTAGAAACATATGATAAACTCTCCGATATATAAAAATATAAAGACGGAGCAGGGCGACCGCAAGGCAAGATACCTGCGAAGGATACCCCGTCCGCACAGAGTTAAGAAATAAAACAAAAAATCATACTGATGCTGTAGGGACCGATGTATCGTGTCCAAACCTGTTCTTCGTGTCGAAATCATGGGTTAATCTCGTTAGGAATCGCATCTATCTACGAGGATCACACGAACACCAGGTTCGGATGCGATACATCGGTCCCTACATCGCGCTTCTTCTGCTTACAAGCCAGAAGAAGCGCGACGTGGAGAGAATGTGACGGCACGAAGCGCGATGGCGAGAAATGGCTCCGGGCTGGTCTCGCTGAGACGTGTGGGCCAGGCCATATATTCCTCGCTTGCGGCCTGCACAATTTGCATGGTGTGGCCCTTATCACTGGTGGGATCGCTGTGAGCCGCCCCCACTGCGATAGTGGCGAAGAGCGCCCGCACATCGTAGCCCAATTTAATGTAGCGAGTTGCCGTTCCTAGCGTACCAGCCAGGTCTTGCGCATCTATCTGAGCCGTGAGCGTTTCTAGCATGGAAGGGGCAATCAAGCCTCCACCACGTACC
>JAJZEJ010000511.1 GCA_021828635.1 Chloroflexota bacterium | reverse complement strand
GCGTCATAGCCATAGGCCAGAGCTAGAAAGAGCGTTGTTCCGCCACCAGCCAGAGGATCGAGAATACGCAACCGTTCGGTATACTGGTTGCTATAGCCACCCGCGAAGAGTGCCAGATTGAGCAGCACGCGCGTGAAAATTTCGTTTGTTTTGCCCTTATAGCGGCGCGTCTCGCTCATCTCCAATGGCACAAAAGGTGTGAAATCTGGCTCAATCGGACGTAATAATGGTCCTGTGACCTCGCCAATGCGCTCGAAATATTCGTAGGCTTCACTCGTCGCGCCCAGCCGTCCCAACAATTTTTTTGTGTAGGATGAACTGAGTGCTGCATCATCCATGTTTGCCAGCAGATAATCCTGCCCTGCTAGTTTCATAGGCGTCAAGTCATGGATGGCCGAACCTAATGGGCTGGCTAGCAATTCAGGTGTCGCCAGTATCTCGGTCATATTCGCATATTGCGTGCTACGTTGTGGTGTGATTCTAAATGCGCTATTCATGCTGCTATACACGGTGGTGGAATAGGCTCATTATCAGCAATAGCCGCCATTAACCAGCTTTCTATTGCGTCCTTTCCTTGCGTTACGGCTTCCTCGTAGGTCTCTCCGTGTGTGACACATCCTGGAAGCTCAGGAACTCGCACTACAAAGATGTCGTCTCGGCTATCCCACTGGATAATCATGGAGTAGTGTACCTGGTTCATCTTTGTGTCCCCTTCAATTGGTCGAGTGCTTTTTGTACTTCTTCAATAAGATAGTCTTTGGCATCCTCACTATCCTTACCAGCTATGGTGATTCTTACTTGTGGAAGTGCTGGATGTTTCCAGACGGTGTGACTGCCCTTTCCTGGTCGAACGTAGAAGCCTGCTTTTGTCAGAGTGGTTTTTATTTGCCTGATTTTTGGTGGCATACTCTCTCCACATATTCTACCACGAATTTGGGGAATGTACTGCCGCAGGGTGTTCTTCTCCCCTCTATCGAAGTTTTCTCTCTTCCGTAAAAGGTGCTTATTGATCCTCTCACAGTACAATAAGGCAGAGTATAACGTAAAATGATATATTTGTCTACTGATTTAGGTATGATAAAGAGACTATACTTGTATAATGTATGTCTCTTCCCTATTCGTTCAGTACGTACTACAATACATACGGTAGGAAACGAGATAGCTTGGTACAACCTGGGGGTTTTTATGCATATTGTAACCGTCGCGGAGATGCGCGAACTGGAAGCGCGGGCCGACCATGAGTATGGCCTGACTTCGCACATCCTGATGCAGCACGCAGGAAAAAGCGCGGCTGACGTCTTTTTAGCGCATTTACCGTCGCAGCAATCGATACAACAACTTCGCATCCTCTTTTTGATTGGTCCTGGCAACAATGGTGGTGATGGCCTGGTTGTCGCACGTCACTTGGCCGAGGATGGAGCATCGGTTGCTCTCTATCGTTGGAAAGACCGACAACTGACTGTACAAGGACAGGATATCGGCGAGACAGAGACAGCTAGTCTATTGGAAGAGGCCATACATCAGGCTGATTATGTGGTTGATGCTCTTCTGGGAACGGGTGCTTCACGTCCCTTGAATGATGATTTACGTAGCCTGCTTGGTCGCGTCAACCAGGAGCGTGCTACCCGTGATAGTTTGCGTGTGATTGCTATTGATCTACCAACTGGTTTGAATGCCGATACGGGCGAGGTTGATCCTGGTACTGTGCGTGCGGATATGACGATTACGCTTGCCTGTCCCAAGCAAGGTTTTTTCTTCTTCCCCGGACGCGACTACTTGGGCGAATTATATGTCGGCTCGATTGGTTTGCCGCCAGAATTAGAGCGTGATTTCCCTACAAAGATGCTAGATGATACGCTGATTAGTCGTCTATTGCCCGCACGCCCACTAGAGAGCAACAAGGGTACCTTTGGCAAAGTGATGCTCTTCTGTGGTTCGCCGTCCTATCCCGGTTCCGCGTTTCTGGCTGGCACTGCCGCCGGGCGTGTGGGCGCGGGCCTTGTCACGCTGGCTGTCTCGGAGCAGATGTTGCCCATTTATGCCAGTGCGTATCACGAGGCTACCTTTGCATTGTTGCCGCCGGAAACAACCGCCAGTTTCGAGCGTTCAAAGACGCTGATCGAGCATCTCCACGGCTATCGCTCACTCCTGATGGGTCCAGGTCTGGGCCAATCATCTGGTACACGTGAGATGATCTTACAGGTATTGGAGCAATTGCGTTCACAGCCGGAGCATGAGCGTCCTAAGCTGGTTATTGATGCCGATGGCCTGAATAACCTCTCAGCATTGGAACGCTGGTGGACGTTGCTACCGTCCGGTACAGTGATTACGCCGCATCCAGGTGAGATGGGACGACTTTGTGGTGGCCTGAAAGTCTCTGGCGGAAGTATCGAACGGCTTGAGTTGGCACGTCGCAAGGCACGGGAATGGCAGGTCACGCTCGTATTGAAGGGAGCCTGCACTATTATTGCCGAGCCGGATGGTCGCGTGCGTATCAACTGGCTAGCCAATCCAGTTCTGGCCGCCGCCGGTACTGGCGATGTGCTGGCCGGTATGACCGTTGGTTTCCTGGCCCAGAATCTTGCACCTTTCGATGCCGCCAGCGCCGCCGTCTACCTGCACACCGCCGCTGCCGGAATTGTTAGCCGCGATCTCGGCTCCGCCGGTATGCTGGCCTCCGACCTGCTACCAAATCTGCCACGAGCCATGCTGCAATGCCGCTCAAACAAATAAAATAAGATGGCACTCGAAAAAGGTGCCATCTTATTTCTGACACAGTCTATTATGTTGTAGCGAAAAAGGTAGCAACGGATATGGCTTTAATCTGAGGGATAATCTGTGAGCGCATATGATCGCCATCTTTGAAGAGGCCGAGTAGTGCGTATGTTTGTCCTTCCAGCACGCGCACTTCTACGGTGCGGGTCGCTGGATCGACAAGCCAGTATTCCGGCACACCGGCGCGAGCGTAAGCATCGTACTTCTCGCGCCGGTCATATGTCGCCGTTGCTGGTGAGGCTACCTCAACCACCAGATCGGGTGCGCCAGTGACACCCATATCGGTGAGTCTATCCAGATGCGCTTTCAGTATGACCAACACATCAGGTTGCACGACGGTATTTTCTTGCAGGCGTACATCGAGTGGGCCGGTGTAAACCTCGCCCAACCCAACCTGATCGATAAACGCTTCCAGGCGAGCGGCGATTTTCAAAACGGCGCGTTGATGCCAGCGATTGGGCGCAGGAGCCATATACAACACTCCATCCACGATTTCGTAGCTTTGTCCATCGTCTGGCAATGCAGCATAATGTATATAGTTCCATTGGCCCTGTTTGGGGCCAGGAACGTGGTTTGCCGGCATGGTGATGTCGATGCGCTCAGGTATCATGACCATAATATTCTGCTTTCTTACCATGAGACGACGTGCTTTCTGGCTCTAATCATATCATATTGTGAAAAACATAACCTTTTGGTGCGTTTCTCCCACTACTATAACAGAGAAATCAATTGCTCTGGGCAAAAAGATGGAAGAACAAAGAACAGATAACGAACTTGTTATATGGGCATGTGCGGGTGACAAAGGTGCTTTTGGCGTACTAATCGAGCGGCATCTGCCGATGGTGCAGCGGCTGATAGCGGGGATGGTGGTGCGAGCAGAGGTCAGGCATGATCTGGTGCAGGAGAGTATGCTGCAAGCGTATCTCTCACTGAAGCACCTCAAAAACCCCGCACGCTTCAAAAATTGGCTCTACGGCATCACGCTCAATGTGTGCCGCAGCTATCTACGTGCGCACAAAATGGCTGATCTCTCACTTGAGGCGCTGATGGGCGGCATGCATAAAGACCTGTCGGCTTTTCTCGATACCTTTAATGTGGTAGACCCGCAATACGTTGTCGAGGCGCGTGAGTTGCACGAGATGATCTTACAGGCTGTGCAGAGCCTCTCGCCCAAAGACAGGGTTGCTACCCTGCTCTTCTACTATGACCAGCTGAGCCTGCAAGAGATCGCTGTCATTCTGGGTATCTCCGTGGGTGCGGTTAAGGGACGCCTGTTTCGCGCCAGAGAGCAGTTGAAAGAACAGCTTCTGACGACCTATGAGCAATACGGGTATAGAACGAGAAGGAGAAGCGCAATGCAAAAAATGCTGATCGATTCAGTGCGTGTGAATACCGCAACAGCACAACACGTGGTGGTCTTGCGCGGCGAAACAGGCAAGGCGTTATTGCTGATCTGGATTGGCGTGGGTGAGGCTAATGTGATCGCGCGGGTTCTTGAGGGCAACACGCTGCCACGTCCCATGACCGCACACTTGATGGTCAATCTATTGCAAGTGAGCGGGATGCAACTCGAAGAGGTACGTATTGAGACGCTCAAAGAAGAGATTTTCTATGCCACCATGAAAGTGCGCAATGGCGCTACGGTCTATGAACTGGATGCCCGCCCCAGTGACGCGCTCTCGCTGGCCGCTATTCTGCATTGTCCGATCTACGCCACAGATGAGGTGATTCGGGCATGTGGTATTGAACTCAAAGAAGGCGAGTCGATAGAGGAGTGGGTCAAGGATAAAGGTGAGGTGCTGATCGGCGGCGCACTTTCAAAAAGTGAGTATGTTGCGTTCATGCAGCAATTCAGAGATGCGACGCCAGAACAACGGGTTGCCATGAAAGATAAGCTCTACGCGCTGTTTTATGCGAATGTTGGTCAAGAACCGGAGCAGAAAACAAATGAGGAATAATGTACAGGGTACCCGCCACGGATACCCCTACAATGAATCTTTTTCTAGCCCGCAATGAAGAAGAAGACCACGCAGGCCATGATGTAGACCGCGATTAGTTGCATACCGGCCAACCACGAAGATTTGCCATCGAGGCTCACGAATGTAAAGAGAATAGTGGCTAATCCAAGCAAGACCAGTTCTAACGGCTGGAAGATCAAGTTGAGAGGATGCGCGAAGAAGAGACTGAGAAAGACCAGGAGGGGCGCGACGAAGGTGGCAACCTGAATAGATGAACCGGCGGCAATCGCCATGCTCAGGTCCACGCGATCTTTATAGGCCACGATGAGCGAACTGCCGTGTTCGGCGGCATTACCCACGATAGGGATAATCACCAGACCGATGAAGATGGTGGACCAGCCTAATTGCTGTGCGACGGGGGTGATGGCTCCGACCAGCAATTCACTGTTCCATGTCGTGCCAATCGTCGCTATCAGTAGCATCAAGAGGGCCAGCCAGAGATTAGGTTTTTTGTGTTCATCGACTCTATGAGGGTCCACGCCGCCTGTAATTGCGCTGACACCCTGCTTCTCCTCTTCCTCGCTATCTTCCTCCTCCTCCTCCTTTGCCGGATGTGTCAGCTGTTTCGTGCTGGCTGTACTTTTTTGTTGAGTACGAAGATGACGTGGATTGCGGCGCTTTGCATGTACATGGAAGACATGCAGTGCTAGATACATGATGTAGATGATGAATAAGACAATAGAGATAGCAATACTAATAAATTCGATATTATGCGGATTTTTAATAGCACTACTAGCAGCAAAAGGGATCAGCAGGCCCGCCACGGCCATCAC
>JAJZEJ010000680.1 GCA_021828635.1 Chloroflexota bacterium | reverse complement strand
CCATAACAGCACCAACATCCTCTACATCGTCCAACTTTTTGATCTCTTGCGCCAGTAGCATGAGCGTAATCGAGTCGTAATAGGCATGACGCTTGAGTAGCGTTCGTATGACCATCAGAGCAGCCTCCCACTTATGTTGCCATAGCATACTAGAACCAATTATTGCATTACTATATCATATGGCAATCGTCAAAACCGCCCTCCAGCACGCGCAACGCAAGCAGTATGCCAAATAAGGTATCTGCACCCGACGTAGCGCCAAAAGCCAGCACACACTGTGCCGCTTGCCATACTGCGGCCTGCCCACGTAATGGTCGAGCGAGTGCTAGCAGCAGATCGCCAATCTGCTCCGCTACCTCGCCTTTTGCCGCGTAATCCAGCAGTACACGGCTAATCAGCGTAGTACGCGGCCCCGCTATCTGAGCTATCAATTCCGCAATCCATACACGCTCATGACCATCACTGCTCAGATATGGGCTGAGCAGTGCCATAACCGCCGCAAAGCCGCCTAGCACATCATCGCCTGATGGCGTCAGTCCTGGCCCCAGTCCTGCTAGCTTGCCCACCGCCGTTGCCAGCATAGCCCGATCCTGTTGCCAGCTTGCCCATGCCAATTGATACAACAGGGGCAACGCTACACGCGCAAGAGGCGTTGCAGGTATTGCCATGCCAGCGATCTAAAGACCGAACAATGGAGCCAGACCCTCGGATGGCAAGTAGCCTGGGAGATCACGGATAAGCATAGAGACATGTTGTGCCACAATTTCATGTTGCCAATGGCACGATGCGACAGGTGGGTGCGGTTCCCAACAGGTATCACATGGCTGGATTTGCACATCCACCCCTTCATACACCAGTTTTACCAATGTGACAAAAACATTAGCAGGAATGCGAATACCGTTGGGCATACGTGGCTGTTCCGCACTCAACAGGACAATGAGAGTGTCATCAAACGCGAGATTGATGGCGCGGTGAAAGACACTATGGACGATGCCACAGCGTGTTGTTTTTTGCAGGAATATTTGTACGGAACGGCTGCAATCAAGAGCCGGAATCTCAAAAGACATAGGCGCTTACCTGTTATTATAATAACAATATGGTATCATACTGCATGCTGGTTTTTGATACTTCATCCATGATAAGAAGGAGACAACGACATGGTTCATCCTGTTGACTTACGTAATGTGCGCGTTCTGGACCTATCGCAAGATTGGGATATGCATACACCCGGCTTTGCCACCTATGAGGGTCCAACCATCAAATGGGTCAAGCGCGTGGCCTTCGATAAGGCTGGTGGTCAGCATATCGCCTCCACACTCCATGTCGGTACCCATCTCGACGCCCCTCTACACTTCATCACCAATGGGCAGGATATCGGCAGTATTCCGATCAACAAGCTCTTTGGCCCGGCAGTAATTGTAGACCTGGAGAAGATGGGCATCGGCGATTACGGCATCTATACATCTCAGCATTTCGAGGATTGGGAACGCAAAACGGGCATTCATATTGAACGCGGTGACATTCTTTTTGTGCATACCGGCTATCACAAGTATTATCCGAGCAATTGGGCAGGCGAGAATCAGGCGGACGAGACGCGCTATTTCATCAAACATCCCGGCCCCACACGCGAGTTCGCTGATTGGGTGCTGGAACGCGGCATCTCCTGGCTCGCTGTCGATGCCGGTTCGATGGATCACCCCATGAATACGGTAATTCGCACATTGCGCCCCGATCTGGCGATACAGGCCGAAAAGGCATTAGGCAAACCATTAACGGAGATATTTCCTACCGAGGATTATCAGGTTATGCACATTCATCTCTTCCCGCATCTCGTCTTTCATGCCGAGAACGTCGGCGGCGAGATTGATCAGGTACTCGATCAGCGCGTATGGATCGGCTGCTACCCGTGGCGCTTCAAGGGTGGTGAAGCTGCCTTCTGCCGCATCGTGGCCTATGTCGAAGAATAAATCCATTACCTGACCCGTAGGGGCGTGATTCATCACGCCCGCGTACCCGTCGAGTGGCGAGCAGGGCGTGATAAATCACACCCCTACGAGTTCATATGAAGGTTAACGTAGTAATAGAAGCAGAACCGGAGGTGGCACGAATGAAACCACCGCGCTTTACCTATCATGACCCGGTTTCACGCAACGAGGCACTCGCTTTGCTCAGCGCCTATGACGACGATGCAAAGATACTGGCAGGGGGACAGAGCCTTGTTCCCTTGCTCAATATGCGATTGACACAGCCAGCGCATCTCGTAGACATCAATCACCTCACCGAACTGGCCTACATTCGTGAAGAGCATGGAGAACGGGACGGCTTGACAATTGGCGCACTAACTCGCCATCGTGAGGTCGAACGTTCAGCCCTTGTGCGTCGGCTCTGTCCCCTACTGGCCGAAGCTATGCCATTGGTCGGACACCCACCTATTCGTTCACGTGGCACCGTGTGTGGCTCACTGGCCCATGCCGACCCGGCGGCGGAACTTCCTGGCGTCCTATTAGCTTTAGGTGGACACGTGCGCGTCGAGTCGCAAGCATCCAGCCGTGTTATTGCCGTCGAAAATCTTTTCGTCAGCGAACTGCAAACCGACCTGCACAGCCATGAACTGCTTACCGAAGTCTGGTTTCCCAGCGCACCTCTGCGCACTGGCGCAGCATTTTTAGAGATATGCCGTCGTCACGGCGATTTCGCGTTAGTGGGCGTGGCAACACAGGTAACACTTGCCGACAATGATAGCATCGCCGAGGTGCATCTCGCGCTAATTGGCGTTGGGGCAACACCGATACGGGCAACAGAGGCCGAGCAACAACTACACGGTAAATATACCAGTGCGGCAATATTTAAGGAAGCGGCAAAATTGGTCAGCGCCAGACTTGAACCTCACGATGATATTCATGCCTCAGCAATGTATCGGCGCAACGTAGCTGGTGTGCTGATCGAACGCAGTTTGCAACTGGCCTGCGAACGCGCACAGCAACACGCTCAACAAAGCGATGGAGGGAAGCAATGAGTAGGCAAGATGAACATGTTGTACAAGTGGCGGAGAAACGCACGATTCATTTGCGCGTCAATGGTGTCGAGCGTACAACACAGGTAGAGGCACGCTGGCTACTGAGCGATGTATTGCGCCATGAACTGCACCTGACTGGCACGCATGTCGGCTGTGAGCATGGAGTGTGTGGTGCCTGCACAGTGCTATTTAACGGCGAATCAGTGCGTTCCTGCCTGCTATTCGCCATTCAAGCCGATGGTGCCGAACTGCTTACCGTTGAGGGATTAGCACAAGCAGATGGCACATTGCATCCTATTCAGCAGGCGCTACACACATATCATGGCTTGCAATGTGGCTATTGCACGCCTGGCTTCCTGATGAGTATCTACGCCTTCTTGCAGCACCATCCCTCACCGGAGTTGAGCGACGAAGAGATACGCGAGGAGTTAGCCGGTAATTTGTGCCGATGCACCGGCTATCAAGGCATCGTCGCGGCTGTTCGTTCTCTGTTGCAACATCAAGTTATTGATGAAGCGCGAACAACATTTGCAGAGGAGGTGTGAGCATGGCAACACACATTTTTGGCATGCCGGTGGCACGCAAGGAAGACCCACGCTTCCTGACCGGCTCCGCCACCTACATTGATGACATCGACCTTCCAGACATGCTCCATGCCGCCGTCTTACGCAGTCCCTATGCTCACGCCCGTATTCACTCCATAGATACGAGTCGGGCAATCGCACTTGAGGGTGTGGCTCTGGTGCTGACCTATCAGGATTTGGCAACGATGGGCATAGCAGCGCAAGCATTGCCACTGCTCATTCCACATCCCGCACTAACCCATCCGCATACGGCCTATGCCCTGGCAAAAGATACCGTGCGCTACGTCGGCGAGGCCGTTGCGTTCGTCGTTGCCTCAGACCGCTACATCGCCGAGGACGCACTTGAGATGATTGAGGTTAATTACGAACCGTTACCGGTTGTTAGCCCACAAGACCTGGAGAGTGGTGCTGCACCGGAGACAGCGCAGATCTATGAGGATGCGCCCAATAATATCGCCGCGCATCTGGTACAACAGGTTGGCAATGTGGATGCAGCGTTTGCACAGGCTGCGCACATCTTCAAGCGTCGAGTATGCATCGAACGTAGTGCCAGTTTACCATTGGAGACACGCGGTGTGATTGCCCGTTTCGATGCTTTTGAGCATAGCCTGAGCGTGTGGGATAGCACACAGGGGCCAATCTCGATTCGCAACGGCCTGGCTGTTCTCTTTGGCTTGCCAACTGACAAGGTGCGCGTCACCACGCCGGACATCGGTGGCGGTTTTGGCGTCAAGATCATGCTTTTCTACTCTGAGGAGGTACTGGTACCATTAGCGGCAATAAAACTTGGTCGGCCCGTCAAGTGGATTGAAGATCGGCGCGAGCATATGCTGGCCTCGAACCACGAGCGCGGCCAATTGCACGATATTTCGGTGGCGATGGATGATGGCGGGCATATTCTGGGCTTGCGCGACATTTTCTGGCACGATACCGGAGCCTACTGCCCCTATGGCATCATCGTGCCGCAGATCACCTC
Organism: Chloroflexota bacterium; assembly: GCA_021828635.1. The sequence goes on along the minus strand of JAJZEJ010000680.1, from coordinate 1,023 downwards.
GTGTCAGCTTCCTGGCCCCTACAAGCTACCGACGTACTATTCAGACGCCACCGTCGTCTATACCAACCGCACACCAGTCAGCCCTTATCGTGGCGCGGGTCGTCCACAGGGCGTTTTTGCGATGGAGCGTATGCTGGATTATGCCGCCGATCAACTTGGTATCGACCGCGTAGAAATCCGCAGCCGCAACTTTATTCAGCCGGAAGAGTTTCCCTATGATGTCGGGCTGGTCTTTCAGGATGGCCTGCCTACACGCTACGATAGCGGCAACTATCCCGCCAGTCTGGAACGCCTGCTAGCGATGATCGATTATGACAATTTTCAAGAAAAGCAACAGCAGGCACGCGCAGAGGGACGCTACCTGGGCATCGGTATCGGCTGCTATGTGGAGGGGACAGGTATTGGCCCTTACGAGGGCGCACACATCTCCATTGACAATCACGGCGAAGTGCATGTCGCCACCGGCATCTCGACACAAGGTCAGGGACATTACACGACCTTCGCGCAGATTGCCGCCGATGTCTTGCAGGTGCCGATTGAAAAGGTACATGTCACGACGGGCGATACACAACGTTTTCAGTGGGGCGCGGGTACGTATGCCAGTCGCGCTCTAGTCGTCGCGGGCAACGCCACTGGCTTAGCGGCACAGGCAGTCAAAGAAAAGGCGCTGAAAGTGGCGGCTTACGCGCTGGAGGTTGCGCCAGAAGACCTGGAACTGGTCGATGGGCGTGTGCGCGTTAAGGGTGCGCCATCACGCGGTCTCTCGCTGGCCGCGCTCTCGATTATCTCCAACCCCATTCGTTACGCCTATGGGGCCACAGCGGCTGATCTGCCAGCGACGCTACCGACCCGCGAACCACCGCTACCACCAGGAGAGGAGCCTGGTTTAGAGGCGGTGCGCTACTTCAGTCCGCCACACGCGACTTTTGCCAGCGGCATGCACGCCGCGATTATTGAGGTCGATGTGCAGACAGGCATGGTTAAGATACGCAACTATGCCGTCATGCATGATTGTGGCAGATC
>JAJZEJ010000367.1 GCA_021828635.1 Chloroflexota bacterium | reverse complement strand
CATATCATCTTCCCACGAACAGGCATAGACCAGCCAGCCCTCGCTATCGCGCCGATGCTCCAGCCACCAGCTTAGATAGGCAGCGACGTGGGGATAGAGTTGGCGTAGCCAGTGTAGATCACCCGTGCGACGAAATACCTGATCACAACACCAGACTGGAAAGCCCCACTCAGGGGCGGTACCGCACATCTGACCATCATCGGCGATCATGTTGTAGCTACCATCCTCGCGCATACAAGGTAGATGTGGATGCGGGGAAGACGCGAAATGACCAAGCAATACTTCGGCAGCTAGCTTACAATCAGCATAGCTCAGAAAAAGCGCGTCCATCGCAGCTTCGGCCAGCACTGTACGCGGGGCTTGAATCTGCATACCATCCCAGGCATGTGGAATGATACCGACAGGAGGCCGGATGACCATGCGCAACGTCTCCAGATCATAGACAAAGCCTCGCCGCCAAGTTGCAGGCCAATCACCGGAAAGTTGGGGCGCACCGCTCCAGAAACGCTCGTCATCCATACGATATTGCGCTTTTGCCTGTTTCAATCGCTTCATACCATTCTGCCAATGTTGCCACGCTCTATCTTGTGAGACACCACGTGCCAGCACTGCATGAAATGTTCGCACTTCACCGCCAGTGAGCGTCAACGCGCACGGCACCACCACCACACGGGTCTGCCAACCGGTACCTTCTTGTTGGTGCGTAATTTCTGGGTGAGCCACCATCTCACCACGCATCAGGCGGGCGGCATCATTGAGCGTTGCTCCATACCCAATCGGCTGAAAGGTCTGGGTACCAGCATCGTCAGCACGTAGACCATGCACAAACACGTCACCTTCGCTGGCAATGCCCAGCATAGCCGAACCAGCCTCAGTTCCGGCGCTGACATACAAGCCATGCTCCCACAAACGGCTAGTAGAGGGATTATGTGTGTGCAAATGCAAAAGATAGCAGGTCACGGGCAGAGGTTTCGGCTCCATTGTCGTGAGCGTCATGACACAAGCCAGCGCGTGTTCGAGTGCTAGAAAATAGGTAACAGTCACGGTGAGTCCGTAATATGGTACATGACAGGTATAGGCAAAACGATTTTTCGTATGAAGATGACTGGTAATCGTGCAGTGATAACGTCTGAAATCGTCAGGGGTTATCAATACCAGGTCGCCAATCTTCAAGCCAAGCGAGAGATGAGCGGTATACTGAAATTGGTTGCGCACATAGCTGCCGAGATCAGGTACATGCCAGCCCATGCCAAGCGGTGCCAGCGAGCGCAGCACGCCAGAGGGATTGAGCTTCCAGCTATGAAAGGGGTTGTCAAGATAACCATATGGCGTAAACTCATCTTCAGGAACCATATATTGCTCCTTCTCACTATTCTTTCTCTGCTTATTCGTCGTTGCATCCATACCCTTGCCATTGTATCTATCGGCTGTCAGCAACGTCAACACCAAAACATCAAAACACAGCACTATTGACAAATGCTCATCTATCCTTCATCATTACGTCAACCGAGAAGTAAGCGATCAGCCACAGGGATTGTAGCCGATCCTTACGGCTTGCATGGGGTTATAGTAATATTTCCTGAATGTCATATCCTTTAGTTCTAAATACACTGTATACACAGAAAAGAAGCATTATGCTTGGAGTATACAACGTAATGCGAGGTGATGCGCGATGCAACGTTCAGAATCATTTCAACTTTCGTTCTCATTTGACCATCCAATAACCATTCTTAATCCGCTCAGGACAACCCTACAACAAATACTGGCTAATCCAGCTCTGCACGCGCCTAAAATACAGGCATACCTGGACATGCGCTCGATCTATCTCATCGACGCTCATCAGGAACGTGCAACTTATCTCACCCGTTTGCTAAACTCGCTGGGCTTTCAACCTCTCGTAACCTCAACGCTGTTGGAAGCCTACACACTCTATCTGCAAGGTTTTACTGTACCTTTTACACTACTTGTGAGTCAGGATGATGTATCACAACGCTTTTTCTTGCAGCGCCTCACCCAACATATGCTGCAAAAATACCATTATGACATACCCGTTATCTACCTACACTCAACTATACCTGCCACACCGCTCTTGCTTGCGGCTCCAACACCGAAGCCAACACTTCCTCCGCCCGCGCCGCAACCAAAAGCGCAACTATCTGGGCCGCTACCGCGACCAGTGAAAACCACACCTCTTGTCTCTAAAACCATGCCCTTATCACAACCGCAAACTACGCCGTCCGCTCCTAAAACTATGTCTTTGCCACAACGCGCACAAACTATGCCGCCTATTCCTAAAACTATGCCCTTACCACCTTTGGCATATCTCGAACTACCTCATCGTCAGATTGAAGCGCCGCCGTTGGAAGAATTTACGGAGAATGAAACGAACGAGGGCGAGTACTTTTCGCTGACAGGCCAGAATCTGGGTCGTTATCAGATTGTCGCGCCACTCGGTCGCAATCCACATAGCAATGTCTACCAGATTTATGATCGTTTACGAGAAAGCCATGTTGCCCTCAAGGCTCTGCCAATGAAGAGTGCGTTACCGCAAGACATCAGCGATACTGGAGAAGAAGAGTATAATCCGTTCCAGCATGAAAAAAATGTTATAAGTCAGTTGGAGCATCCCAACATCACAGCAACACTCAACTTTGGGAAGTCGTATATCAGTGGCATTCCATTTATTTATAAGACAATGCCTTATTTCGCAGATGGTTCACTGGATAGCTGGCTCTACGAGCGTCAAGGCATGACCTTCCCACCCAAAGATGTGCTAGCCGTTATCGCGCAAATCGGCGATGCCCTGCAATATGCCCATGAACATCAATTGCTGTACCAAAATTTTAAGTTCACCAATATACTCATCAGTAAGACAGCTAAAAATCTGCGTGGTCTTAAAGTACAACTCAGCGATTTTACCATTGATCAGACACAGGCCACCACCCCTAAAACGAAAAGCTGCTTTCCTTATGTAGCTCCTGAACGCTGGCAAGGACAACTATTTCCAGCCTCCGATCAGTATGGGCTGGCCGCAATGGCTTATGAACTCTTAGCAGGGCGACCACTCTTTCAAGGACAGTCCACCTCAATTGTCAAGCATCTGCACTTAAATATGGCCGCACAAGCACCAGGTTCATTCAATCCAACCATCTCTAGCGCACTAGATCACGTCATCTTGCGTGCGCTGGCGAAACGCCCGCAAGAGCGTTTTGCTTCCGTGGGACTCTTTGTCAAAGCTTTCCAGCAAAGCTGCTAACGATGAGAGGATTGATAACACGGCATGATCAATAACATGGCACCCACAAGGGGTGTCACTATATATATCATGTATTTCCGCATATGGCGGGATATATATGTAGTGACACCCCTTGTGGGTGCCATGCTCTACGAACGCAATTACGAACATGATCAGCGATCACGGACGCGATGAATCACGTCCCTACGAGAAAAGCGCCTCGAATTGGGGGCGGTCAATTTGCTCACGTTCCATGAGTGTCTTTGCTAGTAGCTCAAGCTGAGCGTGATGTTCAGCCAGGATGGTACGTGCAATGGTACGTCCCTCTTCCAGAATGCGACGCACTTCGGTGTCGATCAGCACATTGAGCGAACTTCCATTGACGGTTGAAGATGGAGATGCGGCCATCGCAAAAGCATTGTAGTGTGCTACCGAGCGATGTTGTCCATTGCGCACGGGGTGACCATTGGCATCGAGGGCCAGCGATCCCGCCGACTCAGGTAGATCACCAGGATCAAGACGGCGCATATTCAGACCAAAATCACCTTCACCCGCTTTGAAATCAGTGAAAACCACACCAATCTGCTCGCTCATGCCCCAGCGCGTCACCATCCGTCGCGCCACATCGGTAACAACCTGAAGATCGTTTTCTGCTCCTGTCGTGATATGCTCCTGGCCGAAAACCAATTCCTCCGCCACACGTCCACCAAGCCCGACCGCGATACGCGCCATTAACGTCTCACGGCTGTAGTTATAGCGATCTTCTTCTGCCGTAAACTGCGTCACACCGAGACTCTGCCCACGCGGCAAGATCGTGACGCGATTAACGGTATCAGCCTCCGGCAAGTGGTACGCAACCAGGGCATGACCACCTTCGTGAAAAGCAATGATACGGCGCTCTTGCTCGCTCATCACCAGGGGACGTACCGCGCCAAGCTGAACACGTGCCAATGCCTCTTCAAAGCATATATCAGTCACGCTGAATAAATCTTGACGCGCAGCCATCAACGCGGCCTCATTCACCAGATTCGCCAGGTCGGCCCCACTCATGCCAGTGGTCAGACGCGCTACACGCTCCAGGCTAACCTCCTCGTGTAACGGTGTCTTGCGCGTATGGACACGCAAGATTGCTTCACGTCCAACACGATCAGGCAATGAGACCATGACGCGACGATCAAAACGCCCTGGACGTAGCAGTGCCTTATCGAGAATATCCACACGGTTCGTAGCCGCCATCACTACAACAGCCTGGCGCTCATCGAAACCATCCAGTTCAACCAGCAGTTGGTTTAACGTCTGCTCACGCTCATCGTTGCCATTAACACGCACAGAACGCTTGCGGCCAACAGCGTCGATTTCGTCAATAAAGATCACACTTGGCGAGACCTGCCGGGCCTGATTGAAGAGATCACGCACACGACTGGCTCCGACACCCACAAACATTTCCACGAACTCTGAGGCACTAATACTGAAGAATGGCACACCAGCTTCACCAGCGACCGCTCGTGCTAACAATGTCTTGCCGGTTCCTGGCGGTCCCACCAGCAACGCACCACGTGGAATATGAGCGCCAAGTCGCTTAAACTGCTCAGAGCTACGCAGGAAGCGTACAATCTCTTCCAGGTCCGTGCGCACTTCGTCAATACCAGCTACATCGGCAAACGTCACCGCTGGCACTGTGCTGATACGCGCCGTGACAGGCTTTACTGGCGTAGTCGCGCTACTGCTTGGACGCGCTTTATGCGCATCTGTCTTCGTATTCGATGGTGACTTATTCTGCTGTCCACTCTGGGTGTTTTGTATATTTTGCGCACTGCTATTCTCTTGCGAACGCACAAAACGCCGCGCCCGACTCTTGCCAATTTGCGTGATACGATCATCTATTGAACGTACAGTACGTTTACCATTATTAGAGTAAAGGAAAGCAACGAACAGTAGCACCAGCAAAAGGATGGGAACGAAATGCCAGATGAGATTAAGCCATTGACTGGACTGTGCCACCGGCAACGTCGTAATTGTTATATGCTTGCCCAAAAGCGTTGACATCAATTGAACTCCACTCCCTGGCGGAACTTGCGTATACACAGCCTGGTTCGGATTCACCGACGATTGTGCCGAGTTCGTCCAGGAAGGGCCATTTTGGCTCATCATATGCGCCCAGGCTGCATAACCCAGAGCAGAATTTGACTGAGCAGTCGCACTCGCCTGAGTGCTTGGGCCAATTTGTTCGCTTTGCCCGCTTTGCCCACTCTGTACATTTTGCCCGCTCTGCGTCGCACCAGCTAGAGGTTTTGACAAGAAGGCATTGAGCTGATTCCCTTGTATTGTTACAGCAACAACATTCCCTGTCTCAACTTGCTTTATGAAT
>JAJZEJ010000826.1 GCA_021828635.1 Chloroflexota bacterium | reverse complement strand
AAATCTCCGAGGCGGATCTGCGCAAAATCGAGCTGGAAAAGCTCAAGTACGTCAACGGCGAGATCAACGCCGATATGGAGTTGGCTGTGGCTCGGGGGCATCTGGCGGCCATGCTGGCGCTCGACAGCGCTGCGGCGTTGCCCTCCAAGCTCGAAGATGCGCCTGGCATCAGGCATTGCGCCGGTACGTGCTATGCGTCAGGCTGGAGTGCGTTTGGGCTTAGGTGTTGATGGTTCGGCTTCCAACGATGGTTCACATATGCTGGCCGAGGCGCGTCAAGCAATGCTCTTGCAGCGTGTGACCGGCGATCCGGCGGCATTAACCGCAAAGGATGTCTTGTGGCTGGCAACCAGAGGAGGAGCCTCGGTGCTGGGCCGCGACGATATCGGCTATCTGGCCCCTGGTATGGCGGCTGACTTCATCGGCTATCGGCTCGATACGCTTGCATTGGCTGGTGGCGCTGTCCATGATGCCTTCTCCTCGATTGTCTTCTGCCAACCACCCTCTGTGGACTTGAGCGTGATTAATGGACAGGTGCAGGTGCGAAATCGCCAGCTTGTGAATGTTGATTTGCCTGTACTAATTGAACAGCATAATAGGATCGCACGTGCGCTGGTGCGTGGAGAGTTGAATTGAGGTGACGCGATGAATGAACTCCATGAAGAGATACGGCATGGCGTAAGACGTTTATGTGAGCGTTTTGGCAACGATTACTGGCGTACTCTGGATGAGGAGCATGGCTATCCCGATGATTTTGTGCGTGCTATGACGGAGGCGGGCTACCTGGCTGTGCTGCTGCCAGAGCAATATGGCGGCTCTGGTCTGGGTATCACCGAGGCATCGATTATTCTTGAGGAATTGAATCGCTCAGGTGGCAATGCGGCGGTCTGCCATGCGCAAATGTATATCATGGGGACGCTACTCCGACATGGTTCGGATGAACAGAAGCAACACTATTTGCCTGAGATTGCCACCGGCCAACTACGCTTGCAAGCTTTTGGCATCACTGAACCCGATGCTGGTTCCGATACATCCAGCATTCGCACCACAGCCACACGCAATGGTGATGGTTATATCATCAATGGTCAGAAAATCTGGACCTCGCGTGTGCAATACTCCGATCTTATGCTGCTATTGGCGCGTACTACGCCTGTTGGAGAGATCAAGAAACGCACAGACGGTCTTTCGCTCTTCCTGGTCGATTTGCGTGAGGCAAAAGGCAAAGGGCTGACGATCAAGCCTATTCGCACGATGATTAACCACCACACGGCTGAGGTGTTCTTTGACAATCTCTACGTGCCTGCCGCTAATCTGGTTGGCACCGAAGGCAAAGGTTTTCGTTACTTGCTAGATAGCCTGAATGCCGAGCGCATTTTGATTGCCGCCGAGTCTATTGGCGATGGTTACTGGTTTGTTGAGCGCACGGTGAATTATGCTAATCAGCGCGTCGTCTTCGGGCGACCCATCGGCCAGAATCAGGGCGTGCAATTTCCTATAGCCAATTCTTATGTCAGGCTCCAGGCGGCAGATTTAATGCGCTTTAAGGCGGCGGAACTCTTTGATCGTGGAGAGCAATGCGGCGCGGAAGCCAACATGGCAAAGTTGTTAGCGGCTGAAGCTGCCTGGGATGTTGCCAATGTGGCTTTGCAGACGCATGGCGGCTTCGGTTTTGCCAGCGAATACGACATCGAGCGCAAGTTCCGCGAGACGCGCCTGTATCAGGTTGCGCCCATCTCCACCAATCTTATTCTGGCTTACATCGCGCAACATGTGTTGGGGTTGCCACGATCATACTGATGTTCTTGTTGCGCCAGGAGAGAGGAGCAGATGATGGCTATCAAGCAGGGTTGGACGGGGCGTTGTTATGAAGATTTTGAAGTTGGCGACATTTATCCGCACCCGTTGGGTCGCACGATTACCGATGCCGACAATATCTGGTTCACACTATTAACCGTCAACACAAATTCTATCCACTTCGATGCAACTTATGCCGCGCAAACTGAATTTAAGCGCCCCCTGGTTGATTCGACCTTCACGCTGGCCCTTGTAACGGGCTTGTCGGTTGCCGATCTATCGCAAAACGCTATCAATCTAGGTTGGGATCAGGTACGCTTGCCTGCGCCGGTCTTTCACGGAGATACTATTTATGCCCGTAGTGAAGTGCTGGACAAACGCGAGTCGAAATCGCATCCTGAACGTGGCATTGTGCGCGTCAAGACTATCGGCTTCAATCAAGATGGCAAGATTGTGATCGAGTTTCAGCGCACGCTCATGGTCTACAAACGCGACTACTTGCCAAAACTGCCTCAGCCGGAGATTGCACTCTCTTAACAGTTTGTTGATCTTCATATGGTAAGATAACTCTATGCTTGTGTTTGATAATTCAGACAGACGATGAAGATAACAAAGAAAGGCTGCACGCAATGACCGCGACCAGAACGAGCTATAAAACCTGTCCTTTATGCGAAGCAACTTGCGGCTTGGAGATTGTGACCCGCGATCAAGAGGTAATCTCAATCAGAGGTGATGCGCAGGATGTGCTGAGTCATGGCTATCTCTGTCCTAAAGCCTATGGCCTCAAGGGATTGCACGAAGACCCTGACCGCTTGCGTCAGCCGATGGTGCGACATGGAGATGAGTGGCAAGCAGTCAGTTGGGATGAGGCGTTTGCTGAGATTGAACGTGGCCTGTTGCCTGTGCTACAACAGCATGGGCGTAACGCACTGGCGGTTTATCTCGGCAATCCCAATATCCACAATCTCTCAAACCAGCTTTATCTTCCCACGTTATTACATACAACAGGCACGCGCAACCTGTATTCGGCCTCGACCGTCGATCAGATGCCCAAGCAGATATCGTCCGGGCTGATGTTCGGTACCGGCCTCTCTATTGCCATTCCTGATGTTGATCACACTGACTATCTTCTCATCATCGGCGCGAACCCGCTCGTCTCAAATGGTAGCTTGATGACGGCACCGGATATGCGTGGTCGCTTACGCAGTTTGCGTCAACGCGGCGGCAAAATCGTTGTCATTGATCCTTATCGTACCCGTACCGCTCAAGAGGCCGATGCTCATCATTTCATCCGTCCTGGCACCGATGCCCATCTGCTCTTCGCCATCGTTCACACGCTTTTCGCCGAACAACTGATCGCGCCTGGACGCTTGAGTGACTATCTCAATGGCCTGCAAGAAGCGCAACAACTCGCAGAGCCATTTACACCGGAGCGTGTTGCGCCAATTTGTGGTATCGACGCTGAAACGATTCGCACGCTGACACATGAACTGGCAACTGCACCACATGCCGCCGTCTATGGGCGTATGGGTACCTGCACACAAGGGTTTGGCACGCTCACAAGCTGGCTGGTCGATGTCGTCAATATCCTGACCGGCAATCTTGACCGTGAAGGTGGCGTGCTATTTCCAAAAGCGGCGGCAGGAGCGCGTAATACCAGTGGCACGGGCGGACGTGGGCGTAGCTTCAATTTTGGACGCTGGAAAAGCCGGGTTAGCAGTTTGCCAGAGTTCTTCGGCGAGCTACCGGTGCGTTGTCTGGCCGAGGAGATAGAGACGCCAGGAGAAGGTCAGGTACACGCTCTGCTGACTGTCGCAGGTAATCCAGTCTTGAGTACACCGAATGGACAGCAATTAGAAAATGCCATCAGCAAACTGGATTTCATGGTCAGCATTGATATCTACCTCAACGAGACGACACGCCACGCTAACGTCATTTTGCCTCCGCCCTCAGCACTGGCACACGCACACTACGACCTTGCCTTCTATCAACTGGCTATCCACAATGTCGCGCATTACTCGTCGCCCGTGCTATTAGCAGAGCCAGACTCGTTAGAGGAATGGGAGATTATGCTGCGTCTGGCTGCTATCCTCAGTGGGCAGGGAGCCAATGCTGATATACAGAAACTTGATGATCTCACGCTCATGACGATGATCAAGCGTGAGATTGCTACCTCTGGTTCGGCTTTTGAGGGATGCGCTGCAAAGGAGCTTTTCGCGGCTGTCTCTTCACGGCGCGGCCCGGAACGTCTGCTGGATTTCATGTTGCGTAGTGGCCCTTATGGTGATGGTTTTGTGGAGGGCAAAGAGGGTCTGAGCCTAGCTGTACTAGAGCAGCATCCGCATGGTATTGATCTTGGCCCGTTGCAGCCGCGCATTCCAGAGGTGTTGCGCACAGCATCGGGCAAGATTGAGCTAGCTCCAGAACTGTTTGTTTCGGATACAGCGCGATTGTGCAGTGAGCTAGAGCAAGCGGACAATTGCAATGGACAGATGGTGCTGATTGGGCGACGTGATCTGCGCTCGAATAATTCGTGGATGCACAATTTGCCTGCGTTGGTCAAGGGCAAGGAACGTTGCACGCTGCATATGCATCCAACTGATGCTCAACACCTGAACCTGGACGATGGCGAGCGTGCAGCTATTAGCTCGCGTATTGGTACAATAGAGATAGCTGTTGAAGTTACCGACGCGATCATGCCTGGCGTGGTGAGTATGCCCCACGGTTGGGGCCACGCTCTTGCTGGCGTGCGTATGCAAGTTGCGAGTGAACATGCAGGTGTGAGTATGAATAATTTGACTGATGAGGCGGGTTATGATGCCGCCTCTGGCAATGCTATCCTGAACGGTATTCCGGTACAGGTAGCAAAAGTATAACATAGAGTTAGTGAGGACAAGGAATCACCGATGATTACCCTGAATGACATCCGGCAAGCCCATGATCGTCTGAAACCGTATATCCGTCGTACACCGTTAATTGCCGCGCACCCTGTGAAGGTGCCTGCTGGCTCTGCGAAACAGCTGTATCTCAAGCTGGAAAATATGCAGGTCACAGGTTCATTCAAAGCACGTGGGGCCGTCAATCGTGTGTTGACCCTCACGCCTGAGCAGGCGACACGCGGACTGGTAACGGCCTCTGGCGGCAATCACGGTCAAGGCGTGGCCTATGCCGGTTGGCTGGCAAAGGTGCCAGCAACAATCTATCTTTCGGGCAATACGCCCAAAGAAAAAGCACACAAATTGGAACAGTGGGGCGCACGCGCCATCTTCGCGGGCGAAGTTTTTGACGATGCTAACCGCGCTGCTCTGGCTGCCACCGAACGCGACGGTCTGGTCTACGTTCACGCCTTCGCCGATCCCGCCGTGATTGCCGGACAGGGAACGGTTGGCCTGGAGATGTTGCAAGACAATCCCGATCTGGACGTATTGTTGGTTGCTATTGGCGGCGGTGGCCTGATGAGTGGTATCAGCACAGCCGTGAAAGCCATGAAACCGAATATCAAAGTGATTGGTATCGAGCCAATCGGTGCGCCTACGCTCTATGAAAGTTTGCGGCAAGGGCATGTTGTCGAATTGCCAGAGATACACACGATGGCTGGCACGCTTGCTCCACGCCAGAGCGCCGCTATCAACTTTGAGATTATCAAGCGCAATGTCGATGAGATTGTGCTGGTCTCCGATGAAGAGATGCTTGAGGCTGCGCACTGGCTCTGGGACGAACTGTCGATAGCCGCCGAACTGAGCGGTGCCGCCGCTCTCGCGGCTCTGCTAACCGGCAAGGTGCAGGTAAGTGAGACGCAAAAGGTCGGCGTACTGG
>JAJZEJ010000140.1 GCA_021828635.1 Chloroflexota bacterium | reverse complement strand
TGACTACGGCGACCCCACATCGGGCGACCAACCCTCGACGCTCAGTGATCAGTTGCGCTGGCTAAGCGAGGCAGGCTTTAGTCAAGTCGATTGCTTCTGGCTCCGCGCTGGACACGCCATTTATGGGGGCTTCAAGGCAAAATAGCATGCAAAACAAGAATGGCGGGGATTGTTCCCGCCATTCTTGTTTCACATCCTATTTTGTCAAATTTCTTAGCGCGTGCTAACCATTTCACGTGCGGGTCGTCGAGCTTCGTCGCGGTTGCGATTGAACCAACCGAAAATCCATTCGTGCTTCTCCCACATGACCAGCAACATACTGGCGTTGAAGATGGACGAATAGGTACCACTAAAGATACCGATTAGCAAAGCGAGCGTGAAGGTGCGGATACTATTGCCACCAAAGAGTGTCAACGCCAGCAATGTGAACAACACGGTCAGCGAGGTATTGAGCGAGCGAGCCATTGTCTGAATCAGGCTGGCATTGACGACCTGCTCAAAGGACTCAACGGTACGACGCTGCATATTCTCACGGATACGGTCGAACACCACAATGGTATCGTGAACCGAGAAACCAACGACGGTGAGCAGGGCTGTAATGAATAGGGAGTCTATCTGCACCTGGAACAGTTTGCCCAGAATAGAGAAGACACCTAACACAACTAATACGTCATGCAGGAGCGCGATGATCGCACAGGCACCATAGCGCCAGGGCCGTGCCACTTTGCGGAACGAGAACCAGACATAGAGCAGAATGAACACTGAGGCAGCAAGGACGGCCAGAATTGCGTTACGGGTGGTATCGCTCGCCACCGAGGGACCAACCTCGTTATTGGCAACCAGACCCATGTAGGGGCCACCCTGGTTAAGAACTGTTTGCAGCAGGTTCGGAATATCGCTACTCTTCCCACCAATCGGTGTCAGCGTCAGGATAGTAATGGTCTGATTCGTTGTACCTACTAGCACATTCACAACACTTACAGGAATATTGGAAGGATTGGATGTACTCGTCGAGCTAGAGCTACTACTACTCGTGCTGGTTGCGGTTGCAACAGGCGTCGCGGTCGCTTTGGCTGTGGCCTTTGGCGTCGCGGTCGCTTTGGCTGTGGCTGTCGCAGCAGGCGTCACGGTTGCCGTGGGTGTCGCCGAGGTAGCAGCACCAAGCGCGGGATTGCTGGTATCGGGTATCTTATTCAGCAACGTCTGAAGATCGCTAGTGGTTGGCGCGGTCTTAAAACCATCTACCACTACAATTGATGAGTTGGGCAGATTGATGACGCGCACATTGGTACCAGCATATTTGCCCTGGATGGTATTAGTAATACTCGTTTGCACAGTCGAGTCAATCGGTGCGCTGAGCTTGATCCAGGCGCTTTTGCCAGCGGCTAGCGAGGGGTCTTGTCCAAATGTGACCGATAGTTCTTGTAGATGCAAGGGTTTTAGCCATGCCTCCATCTGAGTCGAGTTTTTAACAGGAACCTGCGGGTGCAATTCAATACTTGAACCGCCCGTAAAGTCCAGGCCAACATCCAGATGGAAGATGGCAAGTGAGATCGCTCCTGGGATGATAATGATCAGTGAGATTAGCAAGAACAGGTAGCGATATTTAACCAGATTGAACACAACAACCTCCTCTTACACAGTGCTATTCCGCCGCCCGACGGATGCCGTAGCAACTGCGTCAGCAGGGAGTCCAAACAACGCGGGATGGCTGATAACGCCGGTCGGCACCAGCAAGTTTAAGAACGTGCGGGTCACAACGACGGCGGTAAACATGCTGATGATGACGCCCAGGAAGAGCGTGGTGGCGAAACCAACAATGATGCTGGCACCAAAATTACTACCAAAGTAGTAAAGCACTGCACAGGTAATCATAGTTGAGATGTTTGAGTCGCGGATGGAGGGCCAGGCACGTTTCCAGCCGATGTCGATGGCCGAGGACAGCATACGCCCTTCACGTAATTCTTCTTTAACGCGCTCAAAGATCAGCACATTGGCATCGACGGCCATACCAATCGACAGCACGAAGCCCGCGATACCGGCCAAAGACAGCACAACACCGATCAGTTTGAAGACGGCGAAGGTGAAGATGGAATACAGGATCAGCGCCAGGTCTGCCAGAATGCCAGGGAGACGATAGTAGAGCAACATGAAGAGAATAACGATACCCAGGCCAATCGCGGCTGCGATCTCGCTCTTTGTGATCGAGTCCTGGCCGAGGGTTGCGCCAACAATCTGCTCACTCTGGATGGTCATAACGATAGGTAAGGAGCCATATTTGAGTACATTCACGATGCTTGTTGCTTGTTGTAAGGTGAAATTACCGGTAATCTGACCATTGCCAGGAATCTGGCTTTGGATGGTTGCGGAGCTAACAACCTTGCCATCCAGCACAATAGTAAGTGCATGGCCGATATTGTTGGCAGTGAATGTACTAAACTTTTGAATGGCCGCACCCTTCATAGCGAAGTTGATCTGGTAGTTATTGCCGCCATTTTGGTTAGGAGTCGCGCTCAGCTGTGAAGGGTCCAGATCAGCACCGGTAAAGAGCGGTTTGTCGCCGGGGTTATACTGTGTGTACTGCGTTGGATCAAAGACAGTACCGGCGCTGAGAATATTGCTTGGGCCGGTATCCCAGAACTGCAAATCACCCGTTTTGAGGATGCTTTGAATCTGTTGGAAAGGGTCGCCGCTATTCAGACCGGGCAATTCAATTGCCACACCTGGCAGGCCGCTACCTGAAGAAATCTCACGGATATTCGGCTCATTGACGCCGAGGCCGCCATTGACGCGGTCGGTGATGCGCTGGATGAGTTCCGGCATAGCATTATTGACCTCACTGGCAGTATAATGCTTGCTGGTATCAGGAGCCAGCAGAACTTCTACACCCCCTTGCAGGTCAAGCCCTTCTTTAATCGTAAAGGGATTAGTAATACCGAGCGGGGGCTTCTGGCCTGCTGAGGAATTGGGCCAAAAGACCACGTAGGATGCGCCTAGACCAAGCAAGATGATAAAGAAGAGGAGTGTGAGTGTTCCTCGACGCATAACTTAATATTTCCTCTCACAACGATGTTGGTTATACAGGCAGATAGTAAGCATCAGTTACACACGGCTACGCCCGACTCTGCCCATCTACTCACGCAACACAAAAATTAATAAGGCTTTTCTGATTGGACATGAAAGATGCCATCACTTGTTGCAGTGAGTATAGCATAGTTGGGTCTTCTTGCATATCCTATCGTTACCTCTTCACGAGCCTGCGCCCCGTTTTTTACCAAAAGTTTACAACCTATTCGTCCTTATGTTGACGCAACCAACCGCTCTCTGTCACGTAACTACGGGTACATGACGTGCAAGTGATATATAGTATTGTAATCAGTTCTTGCGTCTATCTGGAAAAGGAGCCTTGACAGGCATGGATGATATCACAACTATACGCTATACACAAGTTGCACCTTCAGTGAGCGCAACACCCGATAAGATTGTCATGGATGTACGAGACATCACAAAGACGCTTCCACTAGGACGCGAGCAGATCAGCATTCTTAAAGGTATCAGCTTTCAAATTTATAGCGGCGAATTTATCTCGATTGTCGGCCCTTCTGGTTCCGGCAAAAGTACCTTGCTCGGCATCATTGCTGGTCTCGATAATCCGAGCAGTGGGCAGGTATTGATCGACGATATCGACATCACACGGATGAGTGAGGGACAACTTGCGGCGGTACGCAATCAGAAAATCGGCATGGTCTTTCAAGCTTATAACTTAATTCCTACGCTGACCGCGCAGGAGAATGTCGAAGTGCCGCTCTATGTTGGCAAACATAAGCTCTCACCCTCAGCACGCGCTAAAGAACTGCTCTCGCTGGTCGGGCTATCACATCGCCTGAATCATCGACCCAACCAGCTCTCCGGTGGTGAGCAGCAGCGCGTAGCTATCGCTCGTGCGCTAGCAACTGATCCCGCAATAGTCATCGCAGACGAGCCAACAGGCAACCTGGATGCTCGCAACGGCGAAAATGTGCTAACCCTGATTGCCTATTTACGTGACCAGACGCACAAAACCTTTATTATCGCCACGCATGACCAAAATGTAGCCTCACACGCCGACCGCGCCATTCGCATCGTCGATGGGCGCGTTGAAACGCTTGACACGAACGATGGGAGAATAACGCAATGAAAGCCTCGATGTATTTGCGCTACACCTCGCGTTCGCTTCTGCGTGGCGGCCAACGCACGCTCCTGGCTATCTTCTGTATCGCTATTGGCGTGATGGCGATTGTCTCCCTGCAACTGGTTGGCCTCATGCTCAACAACGCCTTTACCAGCAACGTGCGCGATGCCAATGGCGGTGACATCGCTGTCACCTCACCGAACCAGCCTTTCACTAGCAGCGACCTGAACTACTTCAAGCAACTGCAACAGAAAGGCACCATTAGTCACTATACACCCATCATCAATACGCAGGGTATGATTACACTCTCGAACAAGCAGCATCAATCCTTCACCTTGCGTGTCGTTGAGCCAAACAGCTACCCAGTCGTTCCGCCACCAGCAGTACTGGCCCCCACAAACAAAACGCTGGCGGACTTGCTACGTAAAAACGGCGTGGTGGCAACACAGGCATTTATGCAACAATATCATAAGAAACCTGGCGAGAGCCTGGATGTGCATACCATCTCGCGCAGTCAGAACGGGCGCACCATCCATGTCACCATCGCTGGCATTGTGGCTGAGACGGGCGTATTGGCCCAATCTGGAAGTTTGCTGCTCCTCTCAACGCATGATTACCAGAGCGCCGCGCCCACAGAACCACTGCTCTACGACACTGTTAATGTGACAACACCAGGACAGACGCAAACCGCTAAAGCCGTCAAAGCCATTCAAAATCACTTCCCTGTGGTGACAACGGTCACAGCTACGCAGGCATTGAAGGCACAGCAAGCGTCAGTGAACAGTATTCGCAGATTTCTGGAGATTGCCGGTTTACTTGCATTGCTGATTGGCGGCGTGGGCATCGTCAATACCATGCAAGTGCTACTCTCGCGCCGCCGCACAGAGATCGCCATGCTCAAGACAACCGGCTATCGGCGTTTCGACCTCTCGCTGCTCTTCGCGCTGGAGACCGGATTGCTCGGTCTAGTCGGCGGCGTGCTAGGAGCGGCGGTAGCAACCGGCGTGAGCTATATTATTCGCAACCTTGTCGAGCGCACCTTCGGTCTGTATATCCCATTCCAACTCGATCCAGTAACAATCATAGGCGGCGTTTTGATCGGCCTGCTAACTGCTCTAATTTTCGGCTTGATGCCAATTCTACAGGCATCCATGTTACACCCCATCAATGTGTTACGCAATACGACAGAGGGCCGCGTGACCTCAAGCATTGGCATCACCATCGGGATGCTCTTGCTGCTCTCCGCGCTGTTCTGCGGACTGGCTATCGTCATTCTGAACTATGATGTCTCGCTGGGCATCGCCTCCGTCTATGGTACCTTTGCCTTTTTAGGTCTACTCAGCCTCTTATTCGGCCTGGTCGTCCTCCTGATGAGTAAGCTACCCGTGCCGGAGCGTTTCAGCAAGGGTTATCTCGCGCTGGTGCTGGCTGGTCTACTCATCT
>JAJZEJ010000271.1 GCA_021828635.1 Chloroflexota bacterium | reverse complement strand
ACGAGATCATCGGCATTCTGGATGTTACCGGGGATTATCGCCTCATCCGCCCATTCCTTACCAGTCTATTGGCGGTTGCGGCTTTAGAAACACGGCAACGCTTGCATGTGTTGCTCTCTCAGCAACGCCGTCCCGATTGGCGGCTGCACATGTATGATTTTGCCACAACAAGTCCCGATGCTATCCAGGCCACGCAAACGAACGAGATGACTATGAGCCAGAAACATCCTCCAGAGCTTGAAAAAAGTCTTGCCTTTAGCGACCCGCCTGCACGCTGGCAACTCAATCCACAAGAACGGCGGGCGCATAATGCTGAACGGCTAGCGGCTGCGGTTGGTATCGTTAGCGCCAGTCTTGATCTGCCGGTCACACTCGAAAAGATTGTTGAGCAAGCCGCGCATCTCCTGGGTACTGAGCAGACCGGTGTGCATCTTTTTGACGAAGAAGAGCAGTTGCTCTCCATGCGTATTGTGCCGACTCATTCTATGTCATCGTCCGCTCGGCTGCAAGCTGCGCCAGGGCTATCTACGCTCTTGCGTGAGGCTGGTGTTGTCTCACTCATTCAAGAACGTGGTGAGCCGGTGGTGATTGATGACGTGCTAAACTCACCATTGTTGCCCCCCTTTGCGATTGAGCAGATGGGTATTCGCTCTATGTTGCTCTTGCCTCTGGCAACAGCGCGTGGTATCAGTGGCTTTATCAGTGTCTCTCATCCTATCCCGTATGCCTGGACTATTGAAGAGATACACCTGGGCCTGACCTTTGCTACCCAATCAGCCACGGCGCTTGAGAATGCCCGTCTCTTCGACACTCTTCAGCAGCATAATAGTCAGATTGAGACACTCAATACGATTGCTCATCTGCTCAGCACGCTACTGGATCCCAGTCAACATCTCGATCTTGTGCTGCAACGGATCACCGAGATTACTGGCGTTGATGCTGGTGTGATTCTGCTGCTCGACCCGCAAAGCGATCAACTCACGCTGGCTGCGCATTGTAGCCGTGTGCAAATACCATCTCTTGCTAATGAAATGTTCCCTCTGCATACCCTTTCCATGCTGGCACGCCGCGTTATTGATTTACGGCAACCACTCACATTCTGTGTGAACGATTGCGCCGAGCCTGCGATTGCTGACGTGCTACGCGACATCGGTTTTCAACACCTTCTAGCGGTTGCTCTGGCGGCGGGTAGCACCGTGTTAGGTATACTGCTCGTTGGCACGTCGTGCGATAGCAGCCGTAATAAAGATGAACTGGCCTTCTTCTCAACTGTGGGGCAGCAAATTGGTCTCGCACTCAGAAATGCGCAATTGTTACGTGCCGCGAGTGAGATGGAGGCATTACGCGAGGCAGACCGACTCAAAAGCGGTTTTCTCGCAGCTGTCTCGCATGATCTGCGCTCGCCACTCACGGCTATTCGCGCCTCCGTGGAAAGCCTGCTTGATGCCGACAGCATTCAATCCGCGACCGGCAAGGAGCATCTCTTGCACAATATCGCCGGTCAGACCAATCGCTTAGGGCTGTTGGTAGATCAGCTGCTCGATCTCTCACGTATCGAAGCTGATGTACTACCCCTCGATTATGATTGGATTGAAATACCAGTTTTGATGCATGATGCTGTCGTAGAATTTACCCGGCTCCATAGTGGTTGTTCTATCGAAGAGAAGATTAGCCCACATCTGCCTTTAGCCTACATTGATGCAACCAGGCTGATCCAGGTTCTGTGGAATTTGCTGGAAAATGCGTATAAGTATGCGGCTCAGTATGCGCCAATTCAGATTGAGGCACGTCTGCTAGATAACAAAGAGGTGTTGTTGAGCGTTGCTGATCGCGGCCCTGGCATCCCCAGAGGGGAGCATGAGCGGATTTTTCAACGTTTCTACCGTCTTGAGAGAGATCAACACTCACACGTGAAAGGTAGCGGCCTGGGGCTTGCTATCTGTAAAGGTATTATCGAGGCGCATGGTGGGCGCATCTGGGCCGAGGACCGCGCTGGTGGAGGATGCGTTTTTCAGGTGGCTTTACATCTACCAACAACTGATTCACTCACATTCGATACCTCAGATATACAAGAAGTTTTAGCGTTGTAACCAGCAAAAGTATCTAAGGGAGGTGGTGTCATGGGTTATGCCAGACAGAGCATTCTCCTGGTGGATGATGATCCTGGAATCATGGCAGCCGTTAAGCAAGCTCTTGCGGCTCATGGCTATAAAATGACGACAGCCAGTGATGGGGAGGAGGCGCTGAATATGTTTGAGCGTGAAGCGCCGGAGTTGATCTTGTTAGATCTGGTGATGCCACGCTGCAATGGTCTGGAGGTTTGCCAGCGTATTCGTGAAAGCTCGACCACGCCGATTATCGTACTCAGTATCAAAGGCAGCGAATCGGACATCGTCTCTGTGCTGGACCTGGGCGCGGATGATTATCTGGTCAAGCCATTTCGGCTGGCGGAATTACTGGCGCGTATCCGTGCTGTGCTGCGCCGTGGTAATAAGGCGACCGTAAAGAAGGTGGTGTGTGGCGATTTAGTAATTGACACAGAGACGCGGCGTGTGTGTGTAGCGGGACGCATCGTTGATCTCACACCAATCGAGTATGCCGTGCTGGCCGAACTTGCGAACAATGTCGGGCGGGTGATGACGATACGCTTGCTGTTGCAACGGGTATGGGGAACACAGTATGATGACGCCACGGGCTATGTGAAGGGTGTTGTGCGCCGTTTGCGTGTCAAGTTGGAGCAAGACCCGGCCCATCCACGCTATATTATCACCGAACCCTATCTTGGCTACCGACTGGTCGATTCTTTGGATTGATGCAGAAGATAAAGGTAGCATAGTTTTCTCCCTTTGTATAGCCGGGCTTGTTCCGACACTGTATGATAAAAGAGGAAAGCAAAACAATTATGGGTATGCATCCAGTGCTTGCGAAGGTCATTGTAGGTGCATGTCCATTCGTATTACATATGTGTTCGGGATAACGAAAAACAAGACAAGACTGTTTGCAAAAGGAGATAGAATATGGCGCATATTTATGTGAAGAGCGAGAAGGTTGTCAACGCCAATCCGGCGGATGTCTATACGGCGATTAGCGATTACAAAGAGAAGCGTCCTGATCTGCTGACGCCCAACTTCGTCGATTATAAGGTTGAGAAGGGCGGACGCGGCGATGGTACCGTTGTGAGCTATCGTTTGCACGCGGCACGGCGTGATCGGCCCTATCATGTGCAGGTCAAAGAGCCAGTCAAGGGTCAGGTGTTGACGGAAAATGATACTAACTCGTCGCTCGTCACGACGTGGAGCGTCACACCTTTAGAGGATGGGCAACGCTCACTGGTACGTGTAGCGACCGAGTGGGAAGGTGGTCAGGGAGTTAATGGCTTCTTCGAGCGTGTTTTCGCACCTCTCGGCGTGCGTGGCATCTATAATCGCGTGCTAGATCAGCTTTCAACCAGTGTGCCGACCACAGGAGAGCCAACCTCAACAGTGCTGAGCCAGAAAAAAGAGAGTGTTGGCAACAATCTAGGCTTGTTCGCGCTGATCTTTGGTCTCGTCGTTGCTGTTGGTTTCGGTATTAGCGTTCTTCTCGGAAGAAAAAAATAGATATCACAAAAATGCTACTACGCGCCACTCGGCGCGTAGTAGCATTTTTGTGATATCTATTCAGTAATCGCGCCTTCTGAGGCGGATTTGACCAATTTAGTGTATTTGGCTAATACGCCCTTTGTATAGCGTGGAGCGGGTGCTTGCCACTGCTTGAGACGTGCAGCGATCTCTTCATCGCTCAGATCAACTGTCAGCGTACCCTGCTCGGCGTCGATGGTAATTATATCGTTGTTATGCAGGATGGCGATGGGACCGCCAACCTGGGCTTCGGGCGCAATATGACCGACGACCATGCCATGTGTGCCACCGGAGAAACGTCCATCGGTAATCAAGCCGACGCTCTCGCCGTAGCCCTGACCGATCAGCGCCGAGGTGACGGCCAGCATCTCGCGCATACCCGGACCACCCTTTGGACCCTCGTAGCGAATCACCACCACGTCGCCATGCTCGATCTTATGGTTCATGATAGCATCGAAGGTAGCTTCTTCCGAGTCGAAGACCCGCGCGGGGCCGCGATGCACGATAGTTTTGAGACCCGTAATCTTGCAGACCGCACCCTCTGGAGCCAGGTTGCCTTTGAGAATAACCAGTGGACCGGAGGGATGCAGTGGCTTGTCAAGCGGTGAAACAATGCTCTGATCTTCGGCGAGATCGGGCGCGTTCGCTAGATTCTCGGCCATTGTTTTGCCGGTGACGGTTAGCACGTCACCATGCAAGAAGCCCTCTTTAAGCAGCATCTTCATCACGGCCTGCACGCCACCGATGCGATCCAGGTCGGCCATTGCATAGCGCCCGGAGGGTTTCATGTCGGCCAGATGCGGGACGCGCTTGCTGATGCGGTCGAAGTCCTCAATGCTGAGTGGGAGATCAAGCTGACGCGCGATAGCGATCAGGTGCAGGACGGCGTTCGTTGAGCCACCAAGAACCATGACTAGTGTAATGGCGTTCTCAAAAGCCTCTTTGGTTAGTATCTGGCTGGGTGTGATCTGGCGTTCGATGAGTTGCACAACCATCTGACCAGCCTCGTAGCAGTCCTGAGCTTTCCGTGATGTGACTGCGGGGGCCGATGAGCTACCAGGGAGGCTCATGCCGAGGGCTTCAATGGCTGAGGCCATCGTGTTCGCGGTATACATGCCGCCGCAGGAGCCAGCGCCAGGGATAGCAGTCTCTTCTACCTCTTTCAGTTGCTCGCGCGAGATTTTGCCCGCGCTATACTGGCCGACAGCCTCGAAGACGCTGACGATATCAACATCGTGGCCGCGGCAGGTGCCGGGGAGAATAGTGCCGCCGTAGACAAAAATACTGGGAATGTTGAGACGCGCCAGGGCCATCAGGCAGCCGGGCATGTTCTTGTCGCACCCGCCAACGGCAACTACGCCGTCAAAACGCTGTGCGTTCGCTACCACTTCAATCGAGTCCGCGATGACTTCGCGGCTGGGTAGCGAAAACTTCATACCCTCGGTACCCATCGCAATACCGTCGCTGACCGTGATGGTGCCGAAAGTTTGTGGTGCGCCACCACCGACGCGCACACCTTCCTTGACTTTTTCCGCGAGACGATTGATATGAAAATTGCAGGGAGTAATCTCGCTCCAGGTGCTGGCAATGCCGATCATTGGCTTGTTAAAATCTTCATCGGTAAAACCGACGGCGCGTAACATGGAGCGGTTGGGGGCGCGTACATCTCCCTCGGTAATCATGCGGCTACGGCTATTAGATGCGGTCGCGGTTGCGCGTGAGATTCCATTGCTTTCAGACATAATTCCAACGCTTCCTTTCTACATCGAGCAGGGGTTGCTCATGCTGTGTAGTGCCGACGCTGGCACGAGGTTTGCCGACAATCCTTGTAGGCAGATATATGGCGGTAGGGATGAAGTGGTTCCCTACCGCCCGTTTTATGATTGTCTATTATACACTAAGCGTGCAACGGAGGGAAAGGTTTAGCGCAGTGCGTTGCTCATGACAAACACGAGGTTGGCGGGGCGCTCGGCCATGCGGCGCATGAGGTAGGGATACCATTGTGAGCCGTAGGGAAC
>JAJZEJ010000650.1 GCA_021828635.1 Chloroflexota bacterium | reverse complement strand
ATGCTCAAAGCAGCTGCCGGTGGTGGAGGACGCGGCATCCGTCTGATTCGCAACGCCGAAGAACTGGAGCATCTCTTCCCCATCGCGCAGAACGAGGCCCGCGAGGCATTCCGCGACGACGGCATCTACTTTGAAAAGTATCTTGAACGCGCACGCCATATCGAGATACAGGTGCTGGTCGATAACAAGGGGCATGGCGTCCATCTGGGTGAGCGTAACTGCTCCTGCCAGCGCCGCAACCAGAAGGTCTTAGAGGAGTCGCCCAGTCCCATCTTGCCCGCGAAGGTGCGTAGCGAGATTGGCATGAAAGCCATTAAAGCCGTACAAAAAGTTGGCTATCGCAACGCCGGTACGCTGGAATTTCTGGTCGATGAGCAGAATCACTACTACTTTATGGAGATGAACACACGCTTACAGGTCGAGCATCCCGTCACAGAAATGGTTACAAGCGTGGATATCGTCAAGGAGCAGATACGTATCGCGGCAGGTCTGCCGTTGCTATTGCAGCAGAGCGAGATCGTCTTCCGGGGACACGCCATCGAGTGCCGCATTACGGCGGAGGATGCCGATGCCGATTTCCGGCCACAGACCGGCGTGATCGAACAGTATCTGCCGCCGGGTGGACCGGGCGTGCGTGTCGATAGCCATCTCTTCGTCGGCTATGAAGTACCACCCCACTACGACTCGTTGCTGGCGAAACTGATTGTATGGGCGGAGACACGCGACGAAGCCATCGCCCGCATGCAACGCGCGTTGGAAGAGTTCGAGATCGAGGGTGTTCCCACCACCATTCCATTTCATCAGCGTCTGCTCAAGCATCCTGGCTTTATTAGTGGTGATACCTATACACGCTTCCTTCAGGATGAAGCCGCCTCGTTAGGGATATAATAGATAGTCTATGACATCAGCCGGATGATTATAAACGTGCTAGCAAAGAATATGACATCGATATGCAGGAGGTGAAGTGATGTCTCGTGTAGTTGTAACCGGAATTGGACTTATTACATCGTTAGGTAACGATCTGGCAAGCAATTGGGACGCGCTGTGTCAGGGCAAATCTGGCATTGGCCCGATTACGCACTATGATACCAGTCAGTATCGCGTCCATTTTGCGGGTGAGGTAAGGAATTTTGACCCATCTCAGTACATGGACCGCAAAGAGATACGCCGCAACGATCCCTATGAACAGATAGCGATTGCGACCACAAAGCAGGCATTAGCGCAGGCGAAATTTGCGATTACCGACGATAACGCCGATGATGTCGGTGTTTACATCGGTAGCGGCATCGGCGGACTGGTAACGCTGCACGACCAGTTTAATGTTTTGCAGACACGTGGGCCAGATCGCATCAGCCCATTCTTCATTAACATGATGATTATCGACGGCGCACCCGGCATCGTCTCCATCATGACGGGCGCGAAGGGACCAAACTGGGCCGCCGTCTCCGCCTGTGCCACCAGTGGCAACACCATTGGCGAAGCCTGGGAGACCATTCGGCGCGGCGACGCCAAAGTCATGATCGCGGGTGGTTCCGAAATGGCTGTGACACCCATTGCGATGGCAGCCTTCGATAATATGCACGCCCTCTCGCGGCGCAATGACGATCCGCAGGGAGCCAGCCGTCCCTTTAGCGCCACACGCGATGGCTTTGTGATGGGCGAAGGTTCCGGCATGCTGATTCTAGAAGATTTGGAATACGCCCAGGCACGTGGCGCGACCATTCTCGCTGAACTCGTGGGCTATGGCTGCACTTCGGATGCGCACCACGTTACCGAACCTGCCCCTGGTGGCGAGGGACTGGTACGCGCAATGCGGCGGGCGCTGCAAAAAGCCAACCTAACGCCTGAGCAGGTAGATTATATTAACGCACACGGCACCTCAACACCACCCAATGACATGATGGAGACCAGGGCCATCAAGACCGTCTTTGGCGAACATGCCTATAAACTAGCCATCAGCTCCACCAAATCGATGACGGGCCATACCCTGGGCGCTGCCGGAGCAGTTGAGGCCGTCGTCTCGATTCAGAGCATCCTGACCGGCATCATTCCACCCACCATCAACCTGTATGACCCCGATCCTGAGTGTGACCTGGATTATGTGCCGAACGAGGCGCGGCATGCGACGATCAACGTCGCCATGTCCAATGTGATGGGTTTTGGCGGACATAACACAAGCCTGATATTTAAGCGATACGAAGAGAACGCAGAGAACGCAGAGTAGGTGTCGAGAACACGATGAGTACACAAAAAAAGTCTTCGTGGCTAGAGCGCGTCGAGGATCTCATTCAGGTACTGGAAGGCAGTTCCATCGGTGAATTGGAACTGAGCGAGGCCGGTACCGAGATCATTATTCGCCGCCAACCGGGCATGGTCATGGTCACAGCCCCGCAAGCTCAAGTGGGCATGCCTGGAGCGATGCCCACAACGATGGCTGGTGCGCCCGCGCCTAAACGCAGTGAAGGCGTGGCTATCGCGGCCCCACTCACAGGCGTCTACTACTCCTCATCCTCGCCCACGTCACCGCCCTTCGTCAATATTGGCGATGTCGTGCATGTTGGACAGGTTATCGCGCTGATCGAGGCCATGAAAATCTTCAACGAGGTGCAGGCCGAGGTCTCCGGTCGTGTGGTCGCTATGCCCGCCACCACGGGCGAAGTCGTGCAAAAAGGCGATGCGCTGTTGCGCGTGGAACCTTTATAAATCAAGCACACACGAGAAAACATACAAAACAAACAGGGCAACCGCAAGAGGTATCTTGTGGTTGCCCTATTACTTGCTGAACAACGATTTTGACGAACAAACCTATCTCAACAATTCGACAAATTTCCTCGTTTGTACTATACTCTGCTTGCATCTGTGATTACACGCTGTTGTTTGTTCCCCAAATTATGGAGACAGCGGAGAGGAAATGGTCTTTTGAGAGAAAGAAGGATGTCTCTATGAGTATCAGTACGAGATTTTTTGTTGGCCTGGAAGATGAGCAAGCGGTGAGCATCTATCCGCTGCTTGTTCGGGGTGGGCGAGGAAGATTGTGGTTCCTTATCATTGGCGGGGTCATTATTGATATCAGCAGTTTTATTTTCATTGGAATGGGAAAAGGTGTTCCAATCGTTTGGGCAGGTATGGTCTTAATGAGTGCAGGTCTCTTTCTCGCACTGCTTCAACTCACCTGGGGTGCTGTCCTCACCATCGATGAGCAGGTGTTTTCTCTGCACCCAAATCCATTTGAGAAGCGGATAGACATCCACTGGGAAGAAATTGCGGCTCTGCGCGTCAGTGGCAAGCGTCGTCTCGCTTTGGAGATTATCCCCTCGGCTGCTCACACCGAAGCCTTTCTGCTGCGTCAAGCACCTTCTTTAAGAAAAAGCCTTGCGCGAAAACTTGAGCGCACTGGGCGTATCTCTTGTTTGCCCAGCTTGCTTACTCCTTCTACTGAACCACTGCCGATTTCGCTGTTTTACCACATCCAGAATCGCTATCAGCAGCAAATCCAGCAATACCATATTGAGCTTCGTGACGAGCGGAGTTGAAGATTCGGTGAACATTGATGTGTAATACAATACCCCTAGTATGGCATCCACAAGGGGCGTCACTACATATAATATGTGTTACAAGTGATATACTATATGGGGTGACACCCCTTGTGGATGCCATGCTCATTATCCAACTAGAGATTTTTCAGGCAAAACAAACGTTTAGTGGTGATGAGTCTTTCTGTGCCTCCGCCTTTTCAGTTGCTCTGGCATGTGTGCTTCTGTTTCCGCTTGGGCGCGTTGCTCGGCTGATAAGGGTTCAAAGAGCAAGGCTGCCCGCCGTCTCATATAGAGGACAGATGTTTTGGGTTTTGTCAGTAGCCAACAGACAAAATAGAGGTCAGAGATAGTAGGTAAAAGACTGGCAAGAAGGACAAAGGCTAGCATATTACCAAGTACTCCCCAATGTCCCAGTAGCAGAGGAATCAGTAAGACAATGTAGAGACTCAAAGGGGCAAGCGCAACCAGCAAAAAATCCCAGTAGGATCGGTATTCTCCCTCCCTAAAAGGAACAGAAAAGTCTGCCATATAATTGACGATGCGAACGGAAAAGATCGATGACCATGAAACAGGATAGCCTAGTAAACGGCTTACTCCTCTTTGAATCATTCGCCTTCCGAGGAAAGAGGTGAATAAAATGACCAGGAACACAATAGTCACCTGTCCCCGTTGGAGTGGTAAGAACACTCCCAAGTCGGCCAGGATAGCGAGTATACCCCAAGACAAAGGAGTGAAAAATGCAATAATATTGATCAAGGTTGGTGGATAGTGAAACATAGCTGCAAAGCTATATCCCTCTGGTGCTATGAGTTCTTCTTCTGAAACCAAGAGACATCTCCTTTTTAGGATTCTTAACATACTAAACCTTGCCGCTACTAAACACATGACCTTGATGAGTATACTATACCGTTCATCTAAGTCAAGATAGCTTCACGCTCTTATACTCTTGTGACAGCTCTGTATGACCACTCTCTTCTGTCTATACGAAGCTATAAAAGCAGCCAAATGTTTTCGTTGTGAAGCCGCAAGGCTTTGATAATTAGAACTACATATGACATGCATGGCAGTAAACAAAGGGAGGGAAGAGGAGTAATAGATGTTACTTATCACTCCTCCTTGTTCACTAGAGAAAAAGCCTATAAAGCGCTTTTCTCTAGTGAACAAGTCTGCTTTGCCTATAACAGCAGGTTTAGATCCAAACAATATACAGTACCCTAACCACCCATTATGTCGCTTGCCCACACATCACCATCTACACCCCCCATATATGATCCGGCTGCGGCCCCAATCACACCTCCAATGATTGCTCCTGCAGGGGTAGTGACCTCATCAGTTACCACTGGGACAGATCCGATGCCTCCTCCTATTACAATACCTGCTGCCTCGCCAGCCATACCACCTATGATTGAACCTCCGGCAGAGAAAACTCCGTGAACCACACCAACGAGAACGGCTCTTGCAACTCCTTGCCCTGGATGGTTATGATAATACGCTGTTCCTGAATAATAACCATCGAGGATACCACCCAATGCTGAAAGTCCAAAACCAGTCATATCAATTGCTTTTGATGCATTCTCCGTTCCATCCATAAACTCCTGCAGAGTTCTTGCTCTCTTAGCTACTGTTATCTTCCCACTACCACCAGTGAGTGGTTTGATAAAAGAATCATACAGAGGCGTGTTAGAGGCTTTCAATGGGTCATTCTTGGCAATGTCTATGTAATTTTTCCATACGTTTTTCGCACCATTTCGGAACGCTCCTACCGCCCCCTGAGCAAGAGACGCAGGATTGACAAGATTACTCAAGCTCTTCGCCCCCTGGACAATTTTCTTGATGAAGGGTACGACCGTCGGCTTCGTTGGGGGTGGCTTGATAGGGCGATAGACCGGCAGAGATGGCGGCTTTGTTGTCAACGAATAGCTTTGCCCATACCAGCTGTAGGTGGAAGCACCTGGGTAGTAGGCGACAGCGCCGACAGGCGCTCCTGCTGCAATCGTGCGATACTCGCCTGTGGGGTCGGTCTCCGTCTCCGGGTTGCCACCCACATAAGCATACGGATCCGCACCTTGCGCGTTGCCTTCCACAGTATCCGGCAAGAGGAAACGGC
>JAJZEJ010000703.1 GCA_021828635.1 Chloroflexota bacterium | reverse complement strand
ATCGACTAGATAGCATCGATTTTCTCCGCTTAGACAGTGGTCTCGAATCCGCTGAGAAGTTGCTGGCTAGAGTTGATCCCGCCCAGCGTACCCAGGCAGTCCTTGCGAAGAATGATCCAGCCGCTCAATACATCCACTTTAGCCAGTCTGGACTCTACCTACATGAAGGCTTGGCTTTTCTCAACTTGCATCAAGGAAAACAAGCAGCAGTAGTACTTGAACAGGTCAATGGCCTGAGTCCGAAACTACCTATCTCAGAACGTAGTCGGATTGACATTCTCGTTCAGCAAAGTTGGGCGGCCAGCCAAATCGGTGATCTCGATATGTTCTGCACACATATAGATGCTGCCATTGCATCAGCTCGCAGACTAGGTTCAGATCTCTTGCTGAGTGAAGCCTGGGAATGCTATTCGCGGCAGGGTAAATGGAAGGATGAGCAACAGTTTAAGGGCTTGGGGGAACATTTCAACCAAAAGCAGCGAGGAAACGCATGATCATTCACACCGTTCTGCTCAATCCAAAACCTGATGTCAGTCATGAAGAGATTGCCACCGCGCTTCACCACGTACAAAATCTCCAACAGGCTATTCCAGGCATTCTTGATGTACACGTAGGAGCAAATCTGAATGGTTCAAATAATAAAGGATTCAGCTATGGCTTTATCATGCATTTTGTTGATAACGAGCATTTGAAGGCATATGCTCCACATCCAGATCATAGGGTAGTCAGCGACGAATTGGTGCGTATCAGTCAAGACATCATCGACTTTGACCTAGCAGTCGAGCATTAATGCCAAAATTCACGGAAAGGTAGGCACACGATGGGCAAACAGATTCTCTGTCCCGATTGTAAAGGGAGCGGCAGAGTAAATGTGACCGAAACCTGTGAAATGTGTCATGGAACCGGACACAGAGAAATCACCGATGACTGGGGAAACAAACGCAAAGTTCGTTGTCTTCCCTGCCGTGGAACCGGTAAAATCAGTGAGACCGATACATGCGGCATGTGCGGCGGTGACGGCTGGATCGAGGTATAGTCGATGGTCTTTGCGCCAAATAGCTTTCAGACACTCGAAGCAGAGCAACGCTACCAGGAGATGCATGTTCGAGTCTCACAGTTTCAAGACAATCTTGGTGGTGAGGTAGACGAGGGCATCTTCGAGACGGTTGTGATGCTCAACCTGGCAGGCTTCACCACACATCAATCCTGCGAGGGGCATCTTGATCATGGGCTACCGTATCCCTGGGTAACGGTCATTGATGTGGAGCAGGATCGCCTGTTTACTCGCCAGTGGCTCGAAGTCTGCGAACTCGAAGAGCAGGCGAAAGAAGCCGGAACGCAAGAAGCATATGATCGCTGGCTGGCGACTGATGTACAACTACGCCTGATCATTGTACGCTGTGAGCAGGACAGCACCTTGCATCAACGGCTTACGGATCTCCTTGATACCTTCTACGCGCATGCTAGCACACCTGGACCAGTTCGATTAGTGGTGAAGCGTTTCCGGTCAACCGCTACTTATCGGATTGAACCAGGCTTTGCGGCCCTGGCAGAAGAGCTACCTGCATCTTTCAAAGCTGACTATCTTGAACGTGGACAGATGGAGATGCAGGCATTCACAGCATTTCTCAAGCAACGGATATTTGAACAAAAGGAGAAGAGAAGTGCATAGAGGCTACAGGTCTCCTAACTAGAGATCATTTTCCGCAGGTACGGAAGATACTATCCATAAGCAGAGGTACAACCAAGAGATAGAAGAGAAAGCAGGAAGTAGTGTGAGCAGTGACGAAAGCAATCACACATCGCCATTTGACGCCATACGCCGTGTGGATGAACAGGGAAAGGAATATTGGTCAGCGCGTGAGCTTTCCAAATTACTTGGATATACCCGTTTCGACAAGTTTTCAAATGCACTCTCAAAGGCTGAAGAAGCTTGTCAGAATAGTGGACAAGCCATCACAGATCATATGTCCCATGTGAGGCATATGATCCGTACAGGCAAAAGTGCCAAACGACCAGCAGAGGATGTACTTCTTTCACGATATGGTGCCTATCTCGTTGTACAGAATGCAGACCCAGAAAAGCCGATTGTTGCCCTAGGCCAACAATATTTCGCAGTGCAGACACGCCGTCAGGAGATCGCTGACGAACTGACACTCGCACACCTGCCAGAAGAGCAGAAGCGTCTCATCTTTCGCTCGCTCATGTCAACATACAATACTCGCTTGGCGGATACGGCACGGCTCGCCGGAGTCATTGAGCCACGTGACTTCGCGCTCTTTACTGATAATGGATATATGGGGTTGTATGAAGGACGCAGGGAAAATGACATTCACCAACTGAAAGGATTGACTGATGAGCATCAGAAGATATTGGACTATATGGGGAGTGAAGAACTAGCGGCAAATATGTTTCGCGCAACCCAAGCCGATGCAAAACTACGGCGTGACCAAGTGAGCAGCAAAGAAGGGGCGAATGTTACCCATTTCCAAGTGGGACGAGAGGTCAGGGAAGCGATTGCACGCTTAGGTGGCACAATGCCAGAGGATTTACCTACGCCAGAAAAGAGCATCCAGGAGTTACAGTACGAGGAGCAAAAGCAATTGGAGCAACAACGACAGCCTTCGCTGTTTGATGGTCTCGATGCACCTGAGAGGACAGAATTATAAGAGTGCTAGTGATCTCTCCCAACGGGGAGTCATCATGGCTCCCCGTTGGGAGAGATCACTGGAGCGTGGACAGATGGAGATGCGGGCGTTGGTAGCGTTTCTCAAGCAACAGATATTTGGACAAAAAGAGAAGAGAAGCGCATAGGAGCTACAGGTCTCCTAACCATAGATCATTTCCCGCACCAGCGGAAAATGATACCCTTCAGCAGCAGTGCTGCCAAGAGATGTGAGCGAAAGCAGGAGATAGTTATGAGTAGAGATGAGAGCAATCGCATATCGCCATTCGAGGCCATTCGTCAGACGGGCAGTGATGGCAACGAATACTGGCGCGCGCGTGACCTGGGCAAAATCTTGGGATACGAAACCAACTTTCGCAACTTTCAAACGGCTATACGCAAAGCTGAAGAAGCTTGCTGCCAGAGTGGATACGACGTTTCAGACCATTTTGCGCATGTACGTAAAATGGTCACCATCAGTTCAAGGGCAAAGCACCAGATTGAAGATATACACATCTCACGCTATGGCTGTTATCTTGTTATCCAGAATTCAGATACAGAGAAGCCAATGGTGGCGCTGGGGCAGACCTATTTTACGATACAAACCCGCCGTCAGGAACTGGCTGAGGTGGCAACGCAGGCAGGTGTGGTCACATCGAAGGATTCTGCTCTTTTTCAAGACCACGGCTATGCTGGCTTATATAACGGGCTACGTGCAAAAGACATCCATGCTCGCAAGAATCTCAAGCGAGAACAAGAGATTTTGGATTATATGAATAGTTCCGAACTGGCAGCCAATATGTTCCGTGTGACCCAAACGGAGGAGAAAATCCGACGTGAAGGTATCACGGATAAGGCAAAGGCGAATGAGGCTCATCGACGCATGGGTCAGCGTGTGCGGCAGTTTATCGCCGAGGAAGGCGGAACGATGCCAGAGGATCAGCCGACGCCCACGAAGAGTATTCAACGGTTGCAGAGGGAAACACAAAAACGCATTGAACAGCACAAAGGTGGCCAGCAGCCCTCACTTTTCGATGATGAGAGTAGCAGGGAAGGTGAACGGTGATACATACTGATCTTTCCTTCCAATCTCCAGTTCCTTTTCAGCTCGACTGTTCTACCTTCGACCTGGATATGTACTTCCCAGGAAAAGCCTTCCTAAAAATGGAACGCATTGAACCTTATGAGCTGAACAATCAACAACGGGAAGAGTTACGCAACAAAGGGTGGGAGATGATGCCTCTCGATTCACCGAGCGGGTATTTTTTAACTCTCTCCAGTCAACTCCACCTCATTATTGGAGATCGGCTTGGCGATCAGGTGAACAACCAACCAGTTATTTGGATACGAACCAGCGATAAAGAGTTCGTCCTGCGCTACCCAGTCGTTTTGGTGCTTGAATGCTCCAGTCGTGCGGACCTCAAAGAGATGGCAGTCCATCCTGAGGGAATGGTTGTCGGCAAAACAGCTCTCATCTTTTCCGATCCTGCTGTCTTTCGCTATACCCTCGATCAGCTTGGCGAGGAAGGATTAGCACTCTGGAAACGCATACAGCGTGGTCTGTGCCGCCATGAGGCAACGATTTCAACCGCGACGGACCAGGGCTTCTTCCGCTCAGCAAATGAGGTAACCACTTTTTTGCGCCAAGCAGAAGAAGCTTTCTACGCAGATTACGCCGACGCACTCGCCGCCGCACCACTTCTGGCGGAGCGATACTGGAACTATCACTTGCACCATCCCAATCAACCCGCCTTGCCGCCGACCTCACTGGCAGATATTCCAGACATGTTCCGTACTCGCGGTCTCCGACCAGGCCATCTCATTCCGGCAACCGCCGCGCTTGAATCGGCTCTTCTGGCTATCAGTAATGGTGCTAGTGGAGGAACTGGCTGGAAAGATCATGCCGGTCGGCCAACATTTGCGGTTAAACGCGAAGCCAGCGAGGCCGTGGTCGAATTACATGCTGACCCGATGGCGGAACTGAGCGAGGATATCTCCCGGCAACTTTGGCAGCAGGTCAAATCCTACTCTGATCTCTGTGGAGACGCATTGCTTTCCCTGCTCGCGCATACAGTCGCCGTCGGCAAAGACGAACGGGGGGGTACCTGGATCAGAAATACCGATATCCTCGAGTATCGTGGGATCAAGCAAAAAACCCATCCCACAATGACGGGAGAAACCCGCGGCGCTGGCCACCGGCCAGAAGATCTCAGCGACATTGCCCGGTGCATTGAACTCATCCGCAATATGCATGTGACCGTCCACACCTGGAAAGAAGCTCGAAAAAAAGGAGGTCGCCGACGGAAAGTCAAGCAGCAAAGCTATCTGATTCTCATCTCTGATTTCCTGACTGCCGAAGAGGAAATAAGTCAGAACGGGACCAAGAAAGACCCAATCTCTATTGCCTGGTACTACCGGCTTGGAGATGTGTTGGGCGATATTCCAGTCACAACCCGTTCTCAAACAGCGTGGCTTCTGCAATCCGCGTTGCGTTACAATCCCGAAAAACAAAAGTGGGAGAAACGGTTGGCACGCTATTTCCTGTTTCAACTCCGCCTCCCCTCTGGGTTTAGCGGTGGCACCATGCGATGTAAGATTCGCACACTTCTCCAGGAGTGTTCTCTGGACAACGAGATCAACCGCAACGACCCGGAAAAAACGAAAGCTCGCTTCGAGCGGGCGATCACGAAACTGCTTGAGGATGGTCATATTTCCGATTGGTCCGCAGAGGCGTATCACGAGGCCATGAAAAGGCGACCGGCCCGGTTCTGGCTTGACCAATGGCTGGAGTACGAACTGGAAATTTCCGCCGCTCCTCTCCTGGAAGAGTTGGCAGAAGACATGCTCGATCAACTGACCCACCACCTACCGGTGGTCTAAGCTGGCACGAAACGAGGACTTCCACGTAGCCTTGAGCGTCGTTTGCTGGCGGCTTCGCCAGTGAGACGAAAAATTCGTAAATTGGCTTGAAAAGCGGAT
>JAJZEJ010000619.1:568-5676 GCA_021828635.1 Chloroflexota bacterium | reverse complement strand
TCTTCCATCGTATCGCCCATTTTGGGCATTTCTACAGTTTTCATCTCACATAGCTCCAAACGAAATTAGCGGTGCGCTACAGCTTCTGGTACGATAGCCTTGACCGCCTGAATGATGTCATTTTTGCTAGGGAGTGCGGCACGCTCCAGCACCTTCGAATAGGGCATGGGAACATCCGCGCCGTTGACGTGCTGGATGGGGGCATCCATGTAGTCGAAGGCGTGTTCGTAGATCAGTGCTGCCAGTCCCTGACCGGTGCCGTAGTATTTCCAACCTTCTTCCGCGATCACCACGCGATTAGTCTTCTTAACGGAATCAGCAATCAGATCGATATCGATAGGGCGGACGCTACGCAAGTCAAGCACCTCGGCCTCGATGCCCTCTTTGGCTAGGTCTTCCGCCGCTTGCAAGCTGAGATGCAGGGTGCGTGAGAAGGTGATGATGGTTACGTCGCGTCCCTCGCGCTTGATGTCAGCCAGTTCTAGCGGGACGGTATATTCCACACCCTCGTCAGTCATCTCGCCTTTGACGTTATAGAGCAATTCATGTTCGATGAACAGCACTGGATTAGGGTCGCGGATGGCCGATTTCAGCATACCCTTCGCGTCATACGGCGTGGCAGGTATAGCAACTTTGAGGCCGGGGAAGTGTCCATAGAGCGATTCCATCATCTGCGAGTGCTGAGCGCCACGCTGAGCGCCGCCGCCGGAGACGGTGCGAATGACCAGGGGAATCTTTGGTTGACCGCCGAACATGTAGTGAAACTTGGATGCGCTGTTGATAATCTGGTCCATTGCCAGCAGACTAAAATTGATGGTCATGATCTCGATCACGGGGCGCAGATCACCGAGGGCCGCGCCGATGCCGAGACCAGCGATAATCTCTTCAGCGAGCGGAGTATCGCGGACCCGCTTCTCACCAAATTCGTCGATCAGTCCTTTGGTGACGGCATAGGTGCCGCCGTAGCCCGCGATATCTTCGCCGATAATGAAGACCCGCTCATCGCGCCGCATCTCCTCTTCAAGGGCTTCACGCAGTGCGTCGCGGTACGTAAGTGTACGCATTGTCTCTTTCAACCTCTTTATTTTCTGGGATAGCGGTAAACGAGCGCCGTGGAACCATCGACCATCACGTCGTTATAGAGTTCTTCGGGTGATGGGAAAGGGCTGTTTTCAGCGAAGTCTGCGGCATCCTCGGCGGCCTGTGTCGCCTTCTCATCGTTCGCGTCAAATTCTGTCTGTGCGCCGATGCCGTGATCGAGCAAGAGCTTTTCGAAGATGCCGATAGGATCGCGGCTGTTACGCCACTCGTGTTCCTCTTCGCGTGTGCGATAGTAGGCTGGATCGGTCATCGAGTGACCACGGAAGCGATAGGTTTTGATCTCTAGCAGCATCGGCCCCTCGCCAGAGCGGGCATGCTCGACGGCGCGATGTGTTGCTTCGTAGACTGCGAGAACATTCATGCCATCGACAACCTCGCCGGGCATATTGTAAGCGGCTGCACGTGGTAGTAGATTGTTGACGGCCCAGGCTTTTTCGACTGCCATACCCATCGAGTACTGATTGTTTTCGCAGATGAAGACGATAGGGAGTTTCCAGAGGGCGGCAATATTGAGTGCCTCGTGGAAAGCTCCTTCGTCAACGGCTCCATCGCCAAAGTAGCAGGCAATAACGATATCGAGTCCCTGATACTGCGCGGCAAAGGCCAATCCGGTGGCGATAGGCAATTGTGCGGCAACGATGCCGTTGCCACCTAAAATGCCATGTTCGTTGCTCCACATATGCATAGAGCCGCCTTTGCCTTTACTACAACCGGTAATCTTACCAAATAGCTCAGCCATGACTGCGTTGGGATGCATCCCCTTAGCGATGGCATGACCATGCTCACGATAACTGCACGTAATCTTGTCGGTAGGCCGTAGTGCTGCCATGCTTCCCACACCGACCGCTTCCTGGCCGATGTACAGGTGCATAAAGCCGCCGATTTTGCCACGTGTATATTCCTCTGCGCTTTTCTCCTCGAAACGGCGCAGTAGAGTCATTGTGTAGTGCATTTCTAATAGCTGTGTACGAGTTAACCCACTGAGCGTCGCGTTGCTGATCGCCATAGGCCCCCCTTGTGTGTGTATATGTATGCGTGGGTGGATAATAACGTTTTGCCTGCTTTGGCATACTGCGCTGTATGTGGCACGGCCCATCTTGAGACACTTCGTTGTGTCCCTTTTTGCTTTTTATTGTACCCCATCCTAAGCTGAGATGCTATAGGGATAGCGAAATGTGGCACCAATGCCCCTAATATTTGCGAAAATGTGTGTGGATGGTGTGCATGGCTTCCACAAAGGGTATCACTACATGTATCAAGTTGTACCACGGGCGCATTTATATGTGGTGACATTCCTGGTGGGTGCCATGCATATCAATACCATCGCCATGCGTGTCATATCACACGCCATATGTGATCTCGCATGGATAATTACGGCTTCTTTAGCACGGCCTCGGATAGCTCTTTGCCGGGCGAGAAGCGCACGCGCTCTTTGGCCGGAATCTCGATATGCTCTTTATTGCGCGGGTTGACGCCGCTGCGGGGGGCGCTCTGCCGAACTCTAAAGGAGCCGAAGCCTACCAGGCTGACCTCGTTGCCATCCTCAAGCGCCTCGCGGATAGCAGCGAGGGTAACTTCCAGGACTTGCGCGGCCTGTTTCTGGGTCAGATGGGATTCCTGAGAAATGCGTTTTGCCAATTCCTTGCGACCAATAGTTTTAGGGGTAGATTCCTGTTCGGTATTTTCGTCAGTCATGGGTCTTATATCCTCCTTAACAACGGTCAACACATGTAGCTACCCATTCCAATACGCTATCATTGGGCCTATAGGGCGGCTTCGTAACCTCACTGCCGTTTAGGAGTATAGCACGCTCTACGCTGAATGACAAGGTGACAAAGGATGAGAAATCGCTATTAATCCTCTTGACAAGATGAATTTTTCCAAGTATACTTTCGGTAAACGTTTTCCAGGAAAACGTTTACCGAAAGTATACTTCTGGCACCCAATGCCAAAGAATACTTAGACGAGAGAAAGAAGGTGAAACACAAAAAGGAAATGGCATCTTTTTTCCTGCCATAGTATTTGTAGTGCGTCACACTAAGGTAGTGCGACTAAAGCACGGCCCATGTCATCTTGCACGATATCTTCCTGCGCAAGAACATCAGCATAGCAAGAGGAAGATGTCTTTGATGGCAATGTAGTCCTCTGGAGGTATGCTATGTCTACACAGTTCAATACCAACGATGTATCCTCCAATAATTCGCTGATTGATGATAAGAGCGGCAAAATCTCGCGCCGCGATCTTCTCAAGTATTCAGCAGGGGCAGTTGGCGCGGCGAGCCTCTCCAGTGTTGTTGCTGCCTGTGGTGGTGCTGGTTTTGGTGGTGCTGGTTTTGGTGGTGGAAGCAGTAGTAGTGGTGGAACTGTTACTATTAACTTCTGGGATATGCTCTGGGGCAACAATTCCTATTTTGATGTTGCCAAGAAGCTAGTGAATGACTTCAACAACACCCACAAGGGGATTAAGGTTGTCTATCGCGGCCTCGCCTGGACGAACTGGTATCAGACCTTCACAACGGCCATCGGCTCAGGCACGCAGCCAGACATCAGCACGGGTGCGTCATTCATGGGTGTGCAGTTTGCTGGCTATAAAGATATTCTGCCGCTAGATGATCTCGTAACGCAAGTGAAGCAGAACGGGCAATATAACGACTTCTTGCCCAATGTCTTTGCGCCCATGCAGTACAGTGGTCATACCATCGGCTGGCCCTGGAATATCGACATTCGTATTCCGTTTTATCGCACGGACCTGTTCCAGCAAGCCAGTGTGCAGGTGCCGACCACGTGGGATGAATGGCGGACTGCTGCTAGGAAGCTCAGCACTAACGGGAAGTACGGCCTTGTGCAATCAGCGGCGGATAATTTGACCGAGCATATGCTGGAGATGCTCATGATTAATAACGGCGGTGGTCTCTTCACGCCTGGTAGAACGCTTGATCTGGCGACCAATCCCCTCAACATCCAGGCGCTACAGTTCTTCGCCAACCTTGCGAACGATGGCTCCATCGATCCAGCCAGTATCAGCTACCAATCTACCGACGCCCTCAGCGCCTTTAGCCGGGGTGATGCCGCAATGACGATCAATTCCCCCGGCTCAACAGCGTCAATGGCCCCCAGCATCTTGAAGGATGTGAGCGTCCTTCCGCCGGTCAAAAGTCCGAATGGCACGACAGGTACGCTTTACTGGGTGAACAACATCATTGTCTACGCAGCCACAAAGCATCCCAACGAAAGCAAAGAGTTCTTGCTGTGGTGGAGTCAGAACAATAAGCCCTTGTGGACGCAAGGAGGATGCGGTCCTCTGCCTATCCGCTCCTCTTTCTATCAGGATTCACTTTTCAATACCCCGATCATCAATACCATCAAGACGCAGTACGTGCCGATTGCCAAATCGGCCAACGCACAATCAACAGAGGTCTTTCCAGCCCTCAACCCGTTAGATGGTGATGGCACAATGATTACACTGGGACAGAATCTGATGGCGAAGAAGAACTTTACTACTTCTGTGCAAACGGCGCAAGCAGGATTACAGAAAGTCCTGACCGCCAACCCCGGCTAAACAAATTGCCCGATTGTAGGGGATGATAAACCGCCCCTACAATCGGGCAATTTGTGGATTGCACCTGTAACAGAGGAGAGATGCATCTGATAGAAGTATTCACTCGCGGAAAGGGAGTATGCCATGAGCGTTTCACCTTTGAGCAAAGAAGTCGGCAAGGTGCTGGCTATTCCACCGTCATCCAGGCGCAAGTGGTGGCGTGTCGATATGTTACCATATCTGCTGCTGGTTCCATCCATCGTTCTGATTGTTGTTATTGAACTTTATCCGTTCTTGAATGGCCTGATCTATAGCCTTAGAAATGGTTCGTTGCTCTCTGCTGGTTCCTTTGTCGGACTAGAGAACTATCTGAGTACCTTCACTGATGCCGAGTTCTTGCACGCGCTGGCCTTCAGTGCCATCTTTGCCTTTTTCAGTGTGGTTGGCAGTTACCTGCTGGGCTTGGGTC
>JAJZEJ010000619.1:0-558 GCA_021828635.1 Chloroflexota bacterium | reverse complement strand
TATTCCCTGGATACTTTCTGCCATTGTCACCATTGTCAGTTGGCGCTGGATGATTCAGGATCAGCATGGCGTTGTCAATGTGCTGCTGAGTTGGTTCCATATCGGTCCCATTTTCTTTTTGAGTAACTCGAACTGGGCTGTTGTTGCCGTCATCGTGATCAAAGTCTGGCGTAGCTATCCCTTTATGATGATCTCGCTCATCGCGGCCTTGCAAACCATTGATGCGTCTCTCTACGAAGCGGCCAGTATTGACGGGGCTAACCGCTGGGCGGCCTTCCGTCATGTGACTGCTCCTGGCATCAGAAACATTTCGATTATCCTCTGGATTTTGATGACGATCTGGAGCGTCAATGATTTTGAAACTCCCTGGCTACTCACGCAAGGCGGTCCTTCCAACGCTACAGAGAATTTGATCATTCTGGCGTATAAAGATACGTTCGCACGTAATACCGTTGGTACAGGTGCGGCAGTCGCTTTTACGTCGCTCATCATCTTGATGATTCTGGCTGTGATTTTGATGCGTTTGCGAACCAAAGAGTAGAGCCGATACGAAAGAAA
>JAJZEJ010000141.1 GCA_021828635.1 Chloroflexota bacterium | reverse complement strand
TAACTGGCGCACAGCCAGGAATTCAATGATGCGTTCCTTGATGCCTTCCAGGCCATAGTGATCTTCGTCCAGAATGCGCCGCGTCTGCTCGATGTTAAAGACTTCGGGACTACGCTCGGTCCACGGCAATGCTAGCATCCAGTCGATATAAGAGCGTAACACGCCAATTTCGGCGGATTGCGCGGGCATACGCTCGAAGCGATCAATCTCTTTACGTACCTTCGTTGCGATATCGGGTGGTAACTTTTTGGCTTTGAGACGTTCACGTAGTTCGTCGGTCTCGGTAGAGGTCTCCATGCCCAGTTCTTCTTGAATGGCGCGTAACTGTTCGCGCAGATAGTATTCTTTCTGTGAGCGATCTACCTGTGAGCGCACGCGGCTGCGGATGGTGGTCTCCAGTTCAAGAATCTCAATCTCGTTGCCCATCAGCACACAGATTTTCTCCAGGCGCTCCATTGGGTCAAAGGTTTCCAGCAGATCTTGCTGCTGCTGAAGGTCGGTGACGAAGTGGGCAGCCAGGGTATCGGTCAGGCGTTGAGGGGTCTTGAGAGCGACAATCGAACTGATGTCTTCGGCAGAGAAACGATGGCTGAGCTGGGCATAGCGTTCAAAAAGGCTGATGGCATAGCGCACTGATGCGTCAGCCTGGGGGCCTTTAGTTTGTGACTCGCCAGGAATGCTGACGCGCACTTGCATGAATGGCTCAGTATCCACATACTCTTCAATCTGTACGCGCTCAATGCCACGTACCAATACCTGGAGGGTGCCATCCTGCTGTGGGTGCATAGCCGTGACTTCCACTAACGTGCCGACGGTGAAGATATCTTTCATCTGGGGATCATCAATGTCGGACCTTTGTTGTGTCGCCGCTACCAGTGTATGTTCAGGGTGAAGCATAGCCTCTTCGACCGCACGCACCGTTTTTTCGCGTGCGATAGCCAGTGCGTGGCGATTGTGCGGAAATACAACAATGCTCTTTAACGCCACGAGTGGATAGATAATAGTATTGGCCGGTGCATTCTCCTGGCGTCGCTGTTCGTTCATTGGACTCCGCCTATCTCTCCCTGGTACTGTACCACAATCGACATAAACACAACATTTCCGCTAGAAAGACTGATGAGTCCGCATTATGCAGACTCATCTTCAGAAAATGCTGTTGTTCTTTCACTACGGGCCTCGCTGCGCGTGACCAGAAGTGGTTTATGATGTGCGCTAATCACGTCGCCGTTGATGATGACTTTCTTCACATCGTTGCGCGATGGAATTTCGTACATCACATCCAGCAATGTGTCTTCGATAATGCTACGCAGGCCGCGTGCGCCTGTCTTGCGCTTGAGTGCCTCTTCGGCGGCGGCATCCAGTGCGTCGTTCGTAAAGACGAGTTCTACGCGGTCAAGCTGCAAGAACTTTTGATATTGTTTGATGATTGCATTTTTAGGCTCAGTCAGAATCCGAATGAGCGCATCTTTATCCAAATTGTCTAACGAGACATTGACTGGTAAACGCCCTACAAATTCAGGGATCAGACCATATTTTAAGAGATCATCAGGAAGTAGATGGGTCAGAAGATTTTCTTTATGCTCTTCTGCTTTCGTTATAGCATGTTCTGAGCGGAAACCAAGTGTTTTGTTGCTACCAAGACGCTGCTCGACGATCTTATCCAGTCCCTCGAATGCACCTCCACAGATGAAAAGGATATTAGCTGTGTTAATCTGAATGAAATCCTGATGCGGATGCTTGCGTCCGCCCTGTGGAGGGACGTTAGCAATGGTTCCCTCAATAATCTTGAGCAATGCCTGCTGCACACCTTCGCCAGAGACATCGCGTGTGATGGAAGGATTATCAGATTTACGGGCTATTTTGTCAATCTCATCAACGTAGACAATGCCGCGCTCGGCACGTGCGACATCAAAATCGGCAGTCTGGATGAGGCGTAGCAGGATGTTCTCGACATCTTCACCGACGTAACCAGCTTCGGTGAGCGCGGTCGCATCAGCGATGCAGAAAGGCACATCCAATATCTTTGCCAGCGTCTGCGCCAGCAGTGTTTTGCCGCTACCGGTTGGCCCGATCATCAGGATGTTGCTCTTGCCTAACTCAACATCGTCGATCTGCATACCAACGCCGATACGCTTATAGTGATTGTAGACAGCGACGGCCAACGTCTTCTTAGCACGCTCCTGGCCGATGACATAGCTGCTGAGTTGTTCGTAAATCTTTTTTGGTGCGGGTATCTTGCCAGTCTGGAGACGTGGCCTAGCAACGGTGGCCTGTTCTTCCTCAATGATCTCTCGACAGAGGTCGATGCACTCATCGCAGATATAGACGCCCCCTGGTCCCGCGATCAGGCGCTGGACTTGGTCCTGGCTCTTTCCACAGAATGAGCAGCGATAGGTCGTGCGTACATTTTTCGAGTTTGCCACGTCTGTCACCTTTTCCCTACAGAGATGCAGCAATGCAAATCTTCACCTCGCCGCATCTCCGCTAGCGTTATCTGTTCGCCTATAGTAGACTCCTATGGTACCACGTATCCATATGGATGCACAGGGTCTGCTATGAGAGCTACATTTGCGTCTCCGTTGCTGGCTCTGTGGTTGCGTTCTCCACGTTCTCCGCGTTCTTCGCGCCTGCGCCTTCCTGGCTCTCCTGTGCTTCGTCTCTAGCTTCCGCTACCACTTCGGCGGCGTTTTGCGCGGCGCTGCTCGCATTTTCAATGCTGGCCTCTTCGCTCTCCGCGATCTCGCTCTCCGTGTTGGTGTCGGCATCAGTCGTTAAATCTACAAGATGCGTGATGGTTTTCTCGCGCATATAGCTGGTTGCCAGCGCACGGGTTTGAGCCTCACCAGGTGTCAAAGGTTGACCGGCCTGAGCATATGCTTGATAGAGAGCGTTGATCTCTTCAGGGGTGATAGAAATTTCTTCCTTATTAGCAACCTCATCAAGCACAAGTTGTCGCTTCGCACGCTTCTCCGCATCGGGCTGGAGCGTGGTTAGATACTCTTCACGACTCTGCTTTGTCATCATCAGATATTGATCAAGTGTGAGTCGCTGCTGCTCTAGCAGATGAGAGAGTTGGTGCAACATCTCTTCGGATTCTTCCTGAACCAGCAGTGGGTGTAGCGTGATCTGTGCCTGATCTACAACCGCTTGCACAACCTGCTCACGTAAGTCATCACGAATACGACGCTGCTTATTTTCTAGCAGTTCATCACTGATGGCCTTACGCAGGTCTTCCAGATCACTGAAATCGCCGTTGCTGGCACTTGTGGCGAAGGCATCATCCAGTTCGGGCAGGTGTTGTTCCTCAACTTTGTGCAGAGTAACGACATAATCAGCCTGCTTACCAGCCAGTTTGTCGTTGCTATAGTCTGTGGGGATCGTGGTGTTAAACTCTTTGGTTTCACCAGTTTGCATACCCACGACCTGCTCATCCATGCCGGTGAAGAGACCCACACGCTCCTGTGTCAGTTCAAAAGGATTGTCTTTCAGGTCTGAAATACCCTTCTCTTCAACGGTTAGTTTGAGATCAACCGTCACACGGTCCCCATACGTAGCCGC
The DNA here is from genome assembly GCA_021828635.1 of Chloroflexota bacterium. The sequence continues at coordinate 2,128 of JAJZEJ010000141.1, read as the reverse complement.
ACGCTGCACCTCTTGCCAGCTAGCCTGACGTTGGCGCAACTGCTCTATCTCTTTCTCCACTTCTTCCGAGGTTACATCAGCCTCCTCGCGCTCAAAGTGCAACGAACGATAGTCACCTAGTATTGGGCGTGTGATGATAGGAACGGTAATGTTACAATGATAGGGTGAACCAACCTCAAAAACGGGAGCATCGAGCTTGGGCTGTGTAATCGGAATGAGGTCATTTTCTTCAACAGCCTTACGATAGGCTTGTGAGATCAGATCGTCGAGACCTTCCTGGTAGATGTATTCCTTGCCGAGTCTGCGCTCCAAGAGAGAGCGGGGAGCTTTACCACGACGGAAGCCTTGAATATCAACCTGCTTCACCAGTTTGCGATATGCCTGTTCCGAGGCTTTCTCCATTTCGTCCCAAGTCACTTCTACGTCCAGGACGGCCTCACTTGTTGGCAATTTTTCTACTGAGACCTTCACGTTTCCTCCAACTGATGTATGCTATCTTCTGTTATCTATGCGCTAACACAATCATGTGTAAACTACTCTTTATATTATGGTGCAGGGACTCAATAGGAGCTACTCATAACGGTTGCGGCCAAAAATATCTTTGCGATGCCGCGCGTTGTGAGCTACCTATAAGTCACTGTCCATTGTCCAATTGGTCTAAGAGCGGGAGACGGGGATCGAACCCGCGACTTTCTCCTTGGCAAGGAGATGCTCTACCACTGAGCCACTCCCGCGGCACGCTTCTCGTGCAGGTGGGCGGTGAGAGACTCGAACTCTCACGGTTCATCACCAACAGATCCTAAGTCTGTCCTGTCTACCAGTTTCAGCAACCGCCCGCAAAATCCCTTTCTTTAGAACACGCGCGAAAGGGTAGAATGTTCCCACTTGAGGATAATACATCAGCACCTTCCCTCATGTCAAGACGCATCAAGGCTTTTTATACCACTCTGGCTACCAAATGGTCCCAATCTTGCCCCTGTGCCGGTGAATACCGGCAGAAGTCACTGATCTGTTGGTTTAAAATGGTTCATCGTATCCATGAGTACTATCACTCCCTCCATAAGGAAAAAAACTCAACAGGTTTCGTTTTATTGATTATATGTTGGTGGCAGGCCATGCACTTAGCAACCGTTCAGGTTGTGATTTCTCAACCTCATGAACGTTGTTGGTTAAGAAAGTCGTACTTACAAATGTAACCATTTAGCATTTATACTTATCTATATAAAGTCTGTTGCCAATCATCCAGGCTTTTATCACCTATCTGCGTTATCCAACCGATAAATGAGAAGTATTGGTTGGGTTGATGCTTTGATCTATCATGGATAGATCATGCCAACTACTATTAATGTCATATGTACAAGTGAAAGCGAGACTAATCTCTATGCATTTCTCTTCTCGCTCAAAGCTGAGGATCGCTGTATCGCTCACCGCCCTCGTCGCTCTCGTGGGTGCCTTCGCTATTTATAGCGTGGTGGGCAAAAGCGTGCCTCATGCTAATGCAGCGGCTTCTGTGACGACATTTAGCGGCCAACTCGGCACCGCTAAAAAGACCGGTACTGTGAATGTTGGTTCACTGGCTAGCGCCAATGTCAAGTCTGCTGTTAGTGCCAACAGTCAGTCATCTACCAAACCGCACATCATTCCTCTGCACCCACGTCCAACCAAAAACGTCAGTGCGGCCATTATCGCCGGTACACGCCCCAGCGTAAAGGGTAGCAAGCTCGCTACAGGCTCATTGCTGCAAAATTTCGATGGCGTCAATGCTATCCAGAACGGTCAGGCCACTGCTGGGTATGACCTGGAGCCACCCGACGAGAGCATGGCAGTTGGTAATGGCTATGTGCTGAACTTCGTCAACCTGACGGGTGCTATCTACAAGAAAAATGGCACGCTCGCTGCTGGTCCTTTCCCACTGGGTCTCGTCGGTGGTGGCGGCTTCTTCAATACCAATCTGAACAACATCGTGAGCGATCCCCGCGCTTACTTTGATACCGCTACGCACACCTGGTTCGTGCTGGTCTGGGAAGACGATTTTGTCAGTGGTCAGCCTGGCCCCGCCTACGTAGACCTGGCGGTCAACAGTGGCAATCCCATCACCAATGCCTGGACCGAGTACCAAATTGAGGTC
>JAJZEJ010000804.1 GCA_021828635.1 Chloroflexota bacterium | reverse complement strand
AGAGATCACCGCGCATATACAAACGCGCCAGGCCAGCACGTGAATACATAAAACCAGGCTGCCCAAGTTGCGCACTCAGGAGATTGAACTGTTTGCGTACCGCACCATCGCCATCACTCAGTTCATGTGCCTGTTGATAACAATCGAGTGCCGTATCAATATCAGACATTTTCTGGCAAACAAGCGCACGACTACAATACGCTACGACATTCTCCGGGTCATTCGTCAGCACGTGGTCGAAGCACTGAAGCGCGTCTTCTAAACGCCCTTGCGCCAAATATACCTCACCAAGCAGGCGTTGCGCATCAAGCGACTCTGGAAATTGCGCTATTAGCTGCTGGCAATGGGCGAAAGCATCGTCGAGACGGCCAGCCGTAATTGCGTCTTCAGTCTCCTGTAAGTAATCATGAAGTGTCGTTTGTGCCATAACACCAAATCTCCTCTTCCCGCTTTACACGCTGGTAAGCAACTTTCCAAAGTATCCGGCTCGTCGCGCATCTTCTGGCCCAATAATCGCCAGCCGACGCCATTCGGGAGCAAAGCATATTTGCGCCACACGCTGAATATCTTGTGGAGTCACCGCATCGATGCGAGCAATCATTTCATCGACTTCACGCACCTGATTACGTAGACTCTCCTGGCTACCGAGCCAGGACGCGACCTGTTGCGTCCCTTCCAGTCCTAGCAGGATACCACCACGCACATAAGCCTTGGTACGCTCCAGTTCCCCACTTGATACCGGTTCATCACAAACACGTTTAAGTTCGAGTAATATCGCTCGTACCGTCTCCTCGCCGCGTGCTGGTTCGACACCCGCGCTCACAACGAAGCTTCCTGCATCATAATAGCTATTAAAGTAACTGCCAATATCATAGGCCAAGCCACGCTCCTCGCGGATCGTCTGAAAGAGCCGCGAACTCATACCTTCGCCTAATATTGTGTTAATCAGCATAAATGGATAATAATCGGGTGAAGCATAGGGTATACCCAGCGTAGCCAAACAAATATTTGCCTGCTCGGTAGCCTTCTTCACTATTTTGACAGGCTGCTGCGTGTGCAGTGGAGGGAAAGATTCCGACCAGTACGGATACTCACGCGCCTCCCACTCACCAAATAATTGCCCAACAAGCTCTTCTGTTTGCTGCTGATCAATATTTCCGGCAATACTTAGCACCAGCGCATTCGGGCGATAATAGGTTGAGAGATAATCAAGCATCTGCTGCCGCTGCAATGCCGCGACCGTCTCTACCGATCCCGCGTCATCGCGTCCCAATGGCAATCCCGGCCACATCACCTCATCAATCAACAGGTTCGACCACTCTTGCGGATCATCATAGGTCGCATTGATCTCTTCAATAATAACGTTGCGTTCCTTCTCAATTTCACCTGGCTCGAAAAGCGGATGTAGAATCATATCACTCATGACGTGTAACGCTTCCGCCAGGTACTCTCCAGGGAGACGCGCCGTATAACTTGTCAATTCTTTGCCGGTACTGGCATTGAATGTACCCCCGATGCCTTCAATCGACTCCGATAGTAGGCGAGCGGTGGGATAATTCCGCGAACCTTTGAAGAGCATATGCTCAATGAAATGCGAAATCCCTGCAATCTCGTTCCGCTCGTAGCGCGAACCAACCGTGAAGAAAAAGGCGATACTGGCAGAGCGCATTCCCGACATAGGGGCGGTTAGCAGGCGCAAACCATTGTGTAGCTTTGTTCGCTTATAATTCATTCGACAAACGAGCGCGTCATTCCACACTTGCCCAAACACGCAAGCACACAAACACGCACTCTACTCCTTACAGGTCCATGAGATGCTAGAAAGTATGACAGATTACTGATTCAATATACAGAAATATCCTGCACTTTGCTGTATTATAGACGGTTTACAGCCGCGTCGCAATAGAAGTTCGCTAAAATGGGAAGAACAGTAGCCCATCCGTGCTATAGTATGCAACTTGAAGCAGGCAAGCACAGTAGATTATGTGATAGCTACTGTGCTTGCCTCATAGGACAAAGAACCGGAAATGAGTACCTAAAACAAACCCAGGTCATTAGCAATATTACCCAGATCGCCGAGCATGCCTTCTTCACGATGATGGCGATGCTCATAGCCATAACCATAGCCCATGTTGCCTTCAACACGGTTGGCAATGCCGTTCTCAACTCCATTGAGCAACATCTCACCGCCAATAGCGGCAGCCGCGCCACCAAGTGCGCCGACGAGCATACCGTTACTACCAGCGCCTTGCAACAAACCGCCCAGACCGCCCTGCTGTGTCTGCGGAATCATGGATACAGGCGTAGGCACAATATTCATCAGGCTGGTACGGCAACCTGGGCAATTCGGCGTACCTACCTGCGATATGGCCTGACAAGTAGGGCAGCGCAGCACCATTTGCTGGGCCTGTTGGGGATATTGCTGCCCATATTGCCCAGGTTGCCCATATTGCTGCGGATACTGTTGCCCCTGCGCGTACTGCTGCTGGCCTTGTGGATATTGCCCCTGCGGATACTGATTATATTGAGGCTGTTGATACTGTTGTTGCTGTGGCGCGTATTGTGGATACTGAGCATATTGCCCTGCTGGCATGGATGGTTGCTGAGTAGCAGGTGCAGCGGCACCAATAGGGCTACCACAACTCTGACAAAAGCGCGTACCAGGGGCGGCTTGCGCTCCACAACTATTACAGAATACAGGAGATGGAGCCTGTGGCACTGGAACAGCATGAGCTTTGAGAGATGTGCCGCAGTGCATACAAAAAGAGGCCGTCGGCATTACCTCTCCCCCACAACTGGGGCATACATTGGATGTCGCGGGAGCATCTACTGGCGACATCTGCTGTACCTGCGTGCCGCACTCCGCACAAAATTTTTTTCCAGTTACGTCAGCACCACATGCTGTACAGGTAGTCATAAGCTGACCTCCTTAAAAAAACACAAACGAGACACTGCTATTTTTCATCATACTAGCTTTCAAAACGTAGCATAGAGCATCGTTATTTTCTACTTGCTTGAACGAAGTGTAGCACAGTTTTTCAAATTCGTCGAGACTCTTATCTACAATTCCACTGCCAATTCATAACGCAATACCAGCATGTCTCTTACGACAATGCCATGTTGCGTTATAGGAGGCTGGATATAGGCAAAGTAGTCGTGGCGCACATGATCCATGCGAAAGCCACATTTCTGGTAGAACGCAAAATTATCGAATGCAGTATTATCTGTGCCTACCAGCAATGCATGAACTTCTCTCTGGCGTGCTAACTCAACCACCTGGGCAATAATCTCTTTCCCATAGCCTTTACCGCGTGAGGAACGATCAACCGCGATATACTCAATCTCGCTTTCGTCTGCACCCCAACGCATCGTCACTGCTCCCACGAGCTGTTCCTCGCAGTACGCGGCATAGGTGGTACGCTGACCATCGATCAGCGTGGCTCGAATACGTTCGTCGTCTTCGTCAGCGTCGTGCAAAATTGGGATAAGTGCATCGCAGGCCGTTTCAGCGACCTGCTCTACTCTGACACGCATTGATCTTTCCTTCTATAAAGAAGAGATTTATTGTGCCGTTCTGCCACCGTCTACCGCAAGTACCTGACCAGTAACATAGCTTGCACCCTCTGAAGCCAAAAACAACACCGATGGAGCCAGTTCACCGGGCTGACCAATGCGTCTCATTGGCGTTCCACTGCCAACCGCTGCGCCTGCCCGATTAATGATGGCCTCCGTCATGTGCGTGCGAAATAGACCGGGGGCAATGGCATTTACACGTACACCACGCAGCGCCCACTCAACAGCCAGCGCCCGTGTGAAGTTGATGATGGCTGCTTTGCTGGCATTATAGCCGACTGTGTTTAGCTGCCCGCCACTAAGACCCGCGATAGAAGCAATATTAATAATTGCGCCTTTTTGGCGCTCAAGCATGTGCCGACCTACAACTTGCGACATTAAAAAGGTACCGGTAATATTGGCATCGATGACCTGTTGCCAGCGTTCCAGCGGCATCGATTCAGCCGGTGCGCCCCACGTTAAGCCAGCATTGTTGGCCAGTATATCTATCTTGCCACAAGCCGCGTGTGCCTGCCGTACTGTTTGTTCTACCGAGGCACTATTCGACACATCACACGTTAACACATGAACAGTAACACCTTGTGCTTTGAGTGTCTGCTCAGCTTCACGCAACCACTGTTCACGTCGCGCAGTAATCACTACTGTTGCGCCAGCTGCCCCAAAAGCCTCCGCGATCTCCAGGCCGAGGCCACGCGAGCCGCCGGTAATCAACGCAACTTCACCATCGAAGTGGAAGGAAACCGTACCCATTTTATGCAACTCCATTCACATGACAAATAATCTTCATCGATATACCATGCTGAGAAACAGAAACATAACAACCATGCGCCGTTTGCATTGTTCTGCTACCCATGTTATCATTTTAGCGGTATACTTTCTTATATCACAACCATAGGAGGATTCGCCATAGCAGGTCATATAGACACAATTCACTTTGCGATGGCCGTCGATGATCGCCATCGCCTGGAAGGATTGCCCTGGCAGACGCGCCTGGAAACATGGGCTGAGCAGGGAATACAACTTCTTGTCATCCGTCGCGGCGAATCGCGCCACCCTGTGGTTTTTGTGGAATGCGAGGGTGTACGCTATGCCATCAAGGAGACCACGCCGCGCATGGCTGAGCGCGAGATACACAGCTTACGTGAAATTGAGCTACGCGGCATACCTACGCTAAGCGCCGTGGGCAGCGTCACTGTATCCGCACCACCCATCGCACTCGACGTACCACAATTGGGTGGCATCACGCAATATATCAGCGGAGATCGCGGCTATACGGTGACACGGCTAGCGCCCCGTGTTATTCCTCATTCACTGTTATACCGCATTCCTTTCGCCAAAAGAACGAAACGGCGCTTGTTTGCGGCTATCGCCTTATTGATGGTCGAGCTTCATGAACATGGTATCTACTGGGGCGACCCCTCGCTAGCCAACGTCTTAATGCGTATCGACGGACGGCGTATCCTGGCTATCATGGCCGATGCTGAAACCGTCGAACTCTTTTCTGAGTCCATCAGCAAGGGACTGCGCGAACAAGACCTGGAATCATTCGGCGAATCGCTAGCCTGGCAGGCTGAAGATCTGCGCATCGCCCGCAACCTGCCAGAAGATACAGAGGTACTCAATGATGCCGATTTTCGCTACTTTCAGCGCCACTATCGCTGGTTACGCCATGAGCATGAACTCATTGCTACTGCTCCCAACATTCCTACCTTCTATCAGGTTGAGCGTTTCTTGCATTCACTCAATCGAGCCGGTTACACACTGCTCGGTGCCACCGGACAGGCACTCCAACATTTCACAACAGTACGGCCAGGCTGGTATCAGCAACGCATTTATACACTGCTACACATCACGATACCACGTGTGTATGCTCGCCGCTTCTATAATATGATTCTGGGCCATCAGGCTTTGATGAGCGAGAAGCAGGATGGTCCGGTAAGCGTTGAAGAGGCGGCACGCGATTGGTACGACAACTACCATTTACCAGCCATTCTGCTGTTACGCCGTCACTTGACCAGCGGACAAGACCCATTGCAGGCATATTTCGCCATCATGCTGCATAAATGGAGACTTAGCCAAAAAGCAGGCTATGAGGTTCCTTTAGAGGAAGCAATCGTAG
>JAJZEJ010000378.1 GCA_021828635.1 Chloroflexota bacterium | reverse complement strand
ATTGGCATTCTCCTACTGTTGACCATCCGCTTCCGCCCACAAGGTATTATCGCTGAACAACGTTTTCGCGTGCGGCGCGGCCTGATCGCCCGCGCCTCCGCCGGTTTACCGGTCGCGCCCGCCTTAAACTCAACAGGGGGTGAGAATAGTATGGGGTCAGTCATTTCAGCACAGGAGGAGGAACCAGCCGATGGCGAGTGAAGCATCCATGCACTCTACCTCAACACAGACGGGCGTGCAACCAGCTAACGGCGGCCAGGCGCGTAGCATCTTACTTGATGTACGCAATATGGTACGAACCTTCGGCGGTTTGCGTGCGGTCGATGACTGCTCCTTTACCGTGGCACGCGGTAGCATTACCGGCCTGATCGGCCCCAATGGCGCGGGCAAAAGCACCGCCGCGAACCTGATTACCGGTTTCACCCGTGCTGAGTCTGGCTCCATTCTCTTTGATGGCCGCGACATCGCTCGCCTGCCCACGCATCGCATCGCGCAGCTTGGCCTGACACGTACCTTTCAGATCACCCGCGAACTGGAACACATGACGGTGCTTGAAAACCTGCTAGCGGCTCCTCACAACCAGCTTGGCGAAAGCTTCTGGCTCGGCCTGATCGCACCGCCGACGGTCCGTCGCCAGGAAGAGGAGTATTTGCAACACGCGCTCAAACTGTTGCGTGACTTTGATCTGTATGCCTTGCGCGACGAGTATGCAGGCAATCTCAGTGGTGGTCAGCGTCGCCTGCTCGAACTGGCCCGCGTGGTCATGACACAACCGAAACTTTTGCTGTTAGACGAGCCATTCGCTGGTGTCAACCCCGTGCTGGCCTCGCGCCTGAGCGACTATGTCGAAGGACTACGCCAGGAACGCGGCATCACCTTCCTGATTATCGAACATAATCTGTCTATCGTTGAGCGGCTCAGCGATACGGTAATCGTGATGGCGCTGGGTCGCACTATTGCTGAAGGTACAATGGCCGAGCTGCGCGAGAATCAAGCCGTCGTGGATGCCTACCTGGGTGAGTCTTGAATGTGCTGGCAGGTATGGAATTTTGACAGAGGAGACAAAGATGACGACACCACAGCCGGATACGGCGGCAAACGCTGCCAGCCAGAAAAAAGATCAAGCGCCTCTATTAGAGGTACATACCGTGAAAGCGGGCTACGGCCATGCACAAATTCTCAATGGTACCTCGCTCAAGTTAGGGGCCGGCCAGATCGTCGCGGTCGTTGGCCCCAACGGCGCGGGCAAAAGTACGCTGATGAAGGCCATCTTTGGCCTGCTACGCATCACCGAAGGCAGCGTGATTTTGCAAGGCAAGAATATCACGAATACCGCTCCTGAACAACTGGTACGGCTCGGCATGGCCTATGTGCCACAGATTAATAACGTGTTCCCGACGCTGACCGTGCTGGAAAATCTGCAAATGGGTGCGTACACCCGCAGAGACAACTATCAGGAGCGCACCGAAGAAATTTTCACTCTCTTCCCAGACTTGCGAGCCAGCCGCAGCCGCCCAGCCGGTCAACTTAGCGGCGGCCAGCGCAATACGCTGGCAATGGCCCGCGCTCTCATGCTCGATACCCGCGTTCTGCTGTTGGATGAACCAACGGCTGGCCTGGCTCCCAAAGTCACGCTGGCAGTGTGGGAGCGCATTCAAAGCATCCGCGACTCTGGCGTGGCAATTCTGGTTGTCGAGCAAAATACTCGCATGGCGCTGGAACGCTCCGATTACGGCTATGTTCTGGTGACAGGGCGCAACCGCTATGAGGGTCCCAGCGCGGAACTATTGGCCAGCAAGGAGGTGGCCGATCTCTACCTGGGGCGCTAACACTCCCCCATCGTTATTTGTTCTTTGTGCATTTTTTCTCGTAGTTGCATCGTTATACAACGAACGCATTTCCGCCGTGTTTACGCTGATAACAGGACAGAAGACATAGCTATGATGGCTATCCTTCATGCCCTGATTATACCGTCGTATCATTTTCTCGGAAAAGTGAGGAGCAAGATCATGCGAAAACGTACCACATCGTGGTGGACACGCGCCTGCACCGGCCTGGTTATCTTCTGTACCCTGCTCCTGGCCGCCTGTGGTGGCGGCAGTGGTAGCAGTGGTAGCAGTGCCAATACCACTCCAGTAAAAATTGGAGTCATCGGACCATTCAGTGGCTTTGAAGCCTTCATCGGTCCCGACATCCTCAAAGGCGTCCAGGTGGCCGCCGATCAGATCAATGCTAATGGTGGCATCCTCGGTCGCAAAGTGCAGATCATCACTGCTGATACTGGTGGCGATGCCGTTGATGCTGTGCCAGCGTTGCGCAAGCTCATCAGCGTTGACCAGGTTAATCTGATTGTTGGACCATCCTCTATCGAGGCTGAGGCGGTCTTGCCTATTCTCCAGCAGAGCAAGATACCCGACATTATCGTCGGTGGCACCACGCAGCTCGATAATCTGGTCAGCAAGTATGTATGGCGTAGTTCTCCTTCCGACAACCTGTTAGGTGTCGCAATGGCCTACTATGCCATCCAGAAAGGCTATACCAGAGCCGCGATGGTCTTTGGTTCCAATGAATCAGCGCAGACGTTGAAAGCTCCGGTCGAAGATGCCTTCAAGCGGCATGGCGGTACGATTGTGGGCGACATCAACCTTGTTCCCGACCAGTCCTCCTATCGCTCAGAGATCGAACAACTCTACGCAACCCATCCACAGGTCGTTTTCACGCAGGTTGATGCGCAGACTGGCGCGACCCTCTTTAGCGAGATTAAGGAACTCAAAGGGTTAGGCTTGCCCTTCATCGGCACTGATGTTACCGGTTCGTCCGATTTCATCAAAGCCATCACGCCAGCCATCGCGCAAAAGGTGCTTACCTCCCTCGAAGGTAGCTCCAGCGGTGGTCAGGCCACAACCGAGTTTAACCAGTTCTATCAAGCCAAGTTCAGTAGCGCACCGGTAGAACTGGCCGCCTATGGTTATGATGGTCTGAATGTTTTGGCACTGGCCGCCGATGCCGCTGGTTCGCTCAATGGCGATGCGGTTGGAGCCAAGATGAAAACGGTGTCCAATCCGCCTGGCACTGCGGTGTCGGACTATGCCACCGCATATAAAGCCCTCAAGGCTGGCACAAAGATCAACTATGAGGGTGCCAGCGGCCCGATGGACTTCAACAACCATAACAACGTCTTTGGTCCATTCGATGCTGTACAGTCTGATGCCTCTGGCAACATCCAACCCGTCTTGACGATTACCGCTCAACAGTTAAACGGCTTCTAAAACATGATACGCACATGTGTATAAAACACACATGGCACCCACAAGGGGTATCACTCCATGGAGTGACACCCCTTGTGTGCCATGTGTAATTATGTAAAACCTCTATATTACCCTTTGCCATACATCTCAAGCTGTTGCAAGAACCAGTGTTGTGAGGCTGCAGCAAGCTTGGTTTGCAGTGGCACGCTGGCTCGCTTGGTGAAGACGTTATAGTTGTTCAAACGGATACGGTCAAGGATGCGCCGATAGAGGGTGCTGCTGAGGCTGACGGCCAGGCGGCAATCCGCGCTGAGCAGCGAGATACCTGACTGAGAACTCTGATAATAGTCCTCAGCCCGCGCCATCTGGAAACGCACCAGTTCGCAGAAGGCTTCGTTGATAACACCATTCGTCACATCACACTCACTATAGCCAAAATGGCGCATTTCATCCAAAGGCAGATAGATACGATTACGGCGGGCATCTTCACCAATATCGCGTAGAATATTTGTTAATTGCAATGCCACGCCTAATTCAACCGCACGTTGCAACGCGGCCTCGTTCTGATAGCCAAAAATAGGAGTGGTCAGTAGACCTACTGTTCCGGCAACTCGATAACAGTACAGGTAGAGATTATCAAAGGTGGCATAGCGCCTGGGTACCAGGTCCATTTCAACCCCCTCGATCAGTTCCAGCACCGGTTCCAGCGGAACTGAGTAGTGTTCCAGCATATCACTCCAGGCCAGTTGAATGGGTCCCTCGTCGCAACCCCCACGAGTATAGAGCGTTGTCAGCGATTGACGCCAGCCATCCAGTGCGGCTTGTGGATCAGCCGCGCCCACCAGATGGCCGACACGCGCAGTATCTGTGGCCTCATCGACAATATCATCTACCATGCGGCATAGCGCATAAACTGCCCAGATCGCACGTCTCTTAGGTTGTGGCAAGAAGACCGATCCCCAGTAAAAAGTCTTCGATGCCTGTTGTGTTACCCGACGACAGTAGTCGTAGGCTTCCATGACCCGTTCCTGTCGCATCAATCGCCTCCAATCATATCTACGAGCGCGGTGGTATCTCTGGACCACCTTGTATGTTTCGTCATTATAACTAGGAGACGCACGGCGCAAGCAATACTGGTAAAATAGAAATATCAAACCGGAACGGAACCGTATACGTACATACTATGACAGGAATGCAGGATGGTCCCAGGCTCTGTCCTAAGCACGCTTGCTCAGCAAGTCGATTGACCATCACATTAAATCGCTTTATTAAGGATTGCTATGCGTATTATTCTCTACCTCGGAAAAGGCGGCGTCGGCAAGACGACGATTTCGGCGGCCACGGCGGTTCGTGCCGCCGCGTTGGGCAAGCGCACACTGGTGGTCAGCACAGACCTGGCGCACAGCCTGGCCGATTGTTTTCACACTACCCTCACGTCAGAACCAACGGAGTTGAAGACAAACCTGTGGGCGCAGGAAGTGAATGTGCTGGACGAGATGCGCCGCAGTTGGAGCAAACTGCAAGAGTCCATGAGCAAGGTGCTACGCAAGCGCGGCATGGATGCGGTAATGGCCGAGGAATTGGCGCTCATCCCCGGCATGGATGAGATCGTCAGCCTCATTAACATCTATCGCAATGCCCGTGAGGGCAACTTCGAGGTGGTTATTATCGATGCCGCCCCGACTGGCGAGACGGTGCGTCTGCTCAGTATGCCCGATACCTTCCAATGGTATGCCAGTCGCCTCACCGGCAGTGGGACGCTCGGTTTGGCACGTCCTTTGCTCAAAGCTATTATGCCCAACAACGCCGAGATACTGGAGGCCATTAATGCGCTCAGTGAACGGGTCAAGATACTACGTGAGGTACTGAGCGACCCGGAGGTCAGTTCGTATCGTCCGGTCGTCAATCCTGAACGCATGGTCATTAAAGAGGCATTACGCGCCGAAACCTATCTGGCCCTTTTCGGCTATCCTATTGATAGCGTGATCTGCAATCGCGTCATCCAGGCCGACAACTACCGCGACACCTTCATGCAGGAACTCTATCGCAACCAGGAGAAACTGCGCCTGCAAATTCAGCAGACCTTCGCGCCTCTACCGATCTGGGAGGTACCATATCGTTCTCAGGAGATACTGGGCGTTGACGCACTGGGCGAACTGGCCCAGGCCGTCTTTGGCGAACAAGACCCGACGCAGGTCTTTTATCGCGGTGCCATACAGGAGATCAAACGCGAGGGTGACAGCTACGTCTTACGTCTGCCCCTACCGCACGTGGAGATGAACAAAGTGCTGATGACCAAGCGCGGCGACGAGATGATTGTCGAGATCGGCAATTTCAAGCGCGACATCACGCTCCCTACTATTCTCGCCAACCAGGAAGCCACCGTAGCCCGCTTCGTCAATAAAGCCCTAGAAATTCATTTCACCGCACCGGGCGAGGAAGTGGAT
>JAJZEJ010000736.1 GCA_021828635.1 Chloroflexota bacterium | reverse complement strand
TGCCTTTTTTGCTAGGAAGTGTGTGTGTTATTCATGGCATCACCAGCGAAATTATAACATAAGTAGAGGATTTTGTGTAAACACAAGCAGACCTGTGGGCTATCTTAAACGTTGGTCTGCCTGGATCAAACCCATGTGACCTCGTAGGGGTGTGATGATGAATTTTCACAAGCAAGATCGGCAAGCTGGTTCGGCACCGTAGGGGCGTGATTCATCACGCCCTGTTTGCCCCGTTGATGCTGTACGATGGCGTATCGACGCTGTATAAGGGCGTGATTCATCACGCCCCTACGGGCAAATAGTCAGGTACAGTTAGTTCTATCCCTGGGAGTAACCTATGAATCGTCAGGAAGCTATTGAGTTTTTGATAGATCATTATGAGAATCCGCGCAACTTTGGCCCTTTGGATGAGGCCGATGTGAACTTGAAGGGTGGCAACCCCGGTTGTGCTGATGTGATTACTATGTATGCACGTTTCGATAAGGATGGTAAGGTTGAAGATGTGCATTGGGATGGTGAGGGATGCACTATCAGCCGTGCGGCCGCCTCCTATGTGACTGAAATGGTGCAGGGCATGACGGCGGAAGAGATCGAGAATCTGAGCTTTGAAGACTTAATTGATGAGCTTGGCCGTGAACTGGTGATGACCCGTCCGACCTGTGCCACGCTGGCGCTTGGTACACTCAAAAAAGGCGTGCATGAGTTCCACATGCATAAGCTGGCTGAAAACTCTTCTGCATCTTCTACTGAAAAACAGTAATGGTTATGTTACAGGCTGTATGTTTCGCGCCAGTCCGCGAGTAGAGCGAGTGCTTGCTGATGCAAGTGTTGATGTTGCGGGTCATTGAGCCAGCGACTGACGCCAGATGGGTGTGGTAATGGCAACAGCAGTATGCCCTCCTGCTCACGATACGTGCCGATTACGTCTTCCAGGCACACTTTGCCTGTAAATGCCTCTATTGCCATACTTCCTAGCAATAGAGCTACTTTTGGTTGCACAATGTGCATCTCTGCTTGTAAAAATGGCCGACATAGTGCCAATTCTGGCGCGGATGGGCGTCTATCGCCCTCACCGCGTAGATTTTTGCCGGGGTCACAATGCGTGAGCGAGGTGAGATAACAATGCTCGTGCAGGTAGCCCGGCGGAAAACCGGCCTGCTCTAACCACTTCTGAAGTACCTGACCGCCCGGTCCGCTGAATGGCGTCTCTTTTGCCACTGAGCGATGCCCTGGAGCTTGCCCGATAACCATGATACGATCAGTGGCGTGTCCACTGACGATAGGATGGGCATGTCGCAGGTAGCCATGTTCCTGGCAACGGCGGCAGGCAAGGATACGTTGTTGCAGAGCAAATACTGCCTGGATGCGTTCTTCCTCTTCAAGATTATTAGTGCTGCTCAACCTTCTCCTCAGTATATGCGTCGGCTACTTGTTGATGATTCTGACCATCCTGTGCAGCGTGGGCAACGTGGGCCGTATGCGAGTTCAGGCTTGGTTTTGTGTAGTCTGGGGCGAGATGACGATATTGCCCACGATAATAGCCGAGCGGTAGTGCCTCTGCGTCGGTTGCGCTTGCTGTATCTGTTGTGATTGTGGACTGTGCTGGTGCTAGGCCGTCGGCGAAGACAATCTGCCCTGCCGCACCCATTGCCTCGACCTGACCGATGAAGATCACGTGATCGCCGCCTGGATATTCCGCTACGATGCGCGTATCAATAAAGGCCAGCGTGCCATTGAGAATCGGTGCGCCAGTTGCGGCGCTCTGAAAATCGGCATAGCAGAAATGCTCATAGCGGTCGGCTGACGGTGTGGCGAAGCAGGTCGAGAGATATTCTTGTTGTGAGTCGAGAATATTGACAGCAAAAATGCCACTTTCTCGGATGATAGGTAGCACGCTACTAGTCAGGTCTACACAGATGAGTACGAGGGGAGGATTGAGCGAGAGCGATGTAAATGCGTTGACTGTCAAGCCCGCAGGCGTACCATGATCGTGTGTCGTAACAACTGTCACCCCTGTCGCAAAGCGCCCCATGACCTGTCGAAAGAAATCTTTATCAATTGCCATCTAAACTTTATCCTTTATGCCAAACGTAGCAACGCCCCTTCGCGGCTCGTGGGAACATCTGGGTTCCTCTTCAACACTCTGCCCACATAGCATCCTCTGTGCTAGGGCTACTACTTCTGTTGTGTAGTATCATCCGCAAGCACACTCTTGTCAACTGGACTTATGGACAGTAAGCCTTAGTAAGAGGCCAGCCAATGGCTTTACAAACTCCTCCTCGTTATCCCAGTAATTGTGTGCCTGCAAGCCACCGCCATAGCTATGCGTCAGATTGTCCACCTGAATATCTTTGATATCGATATTCGAGACGGCACCAGTATTGGAATCGATATATTGAAACAGTGAGGGTTTACAAGGAGACGGAATAGGGTCGCTGTGGTGCCAACTCAGCGGCGGAGCTAGTGGGTCGGCCACAGGATCGTATTCGTCCCAGAAGTTGAGCCAGGGAGGTATGGCAATGGTACTCTCGATTTGATGGCCCCAATGGAAGAGATCAACATACTTACGCAACGGGCTACCGGCAGTCACGATAGCTTTAATTTTCAATGCTGCGCATGTTGGTAGTTGCCGTAGCACATCTAGCGCGATCACTGTGCCGTTGCTATGAGCATTGATGATGATACTCGTCACATCATTTCGCGCTGCCAGGCGCAGCAACGCTTTATAGACAAATTCCCGAATGCGTTCACGTTGTCCATTATGGCTGACATAAGCGGCGACATCATCTTCAAGATTGCGCATGACGGTGAGCAATCCATTTGAATGATGGCCTATAGGCGTGGTCGCAGACGTATGGCGTGGTATCAAGTTTGTGCCGGGTTGTACGTTATTGGTGGTGTGATGCCTGCTGATTGCCAGACCATCGCTAAGCAGCAGGTGTATCAGGCCAGTGATGTGAGCATAATGCGACATGCGGGCGAGGCTCATGGAACCGGCTACGAATCCCGCGCCCACTTGTGCTTTTTCCTCTTCTAGTGGCGAATAGACCAGCGCGATATGCGCAATGCGTGCGTTTTCTGCTGTTAATGGAGCTGATATGCAATCGATATGGCGTATATCTGTTGACCACTGGCCGAGGCGAACCAGTCCCTGTTCGGAATTGCCGCTTTCGAGTGGCCAGCAACTCTGCACATAAATAGGGCCATTTTCGCCGCGCTGTGAGCGTGAACGTTGTGGGTCATCGCCAAGTATTGAGGGTGTAAGATACTTGCTGAGATGTTGATGAAGCCCGTCGGCATAGCCAGGGAGACCCAATGCAGGTTGAGGTGGTTGTTGAAAGCTGATGCCGTGGATTGTTACCAGACAGGCAAGAGGGTTATTTGCGGTATGCATAAGAGTGGTCCTTCATTCGGCGGGCATTGTAAGATAGAGAGGATGTAGAGGAGAGGCAGGTAGGTTGGTATGGCCTTGCCCCTCCCTCTGATTACTCTATCGGCAGTGTTGTATACCAACTGAAGGTTTTTGTGCGACAAATTTCTTGACAATGGCCCATTGCATACTGGAAGATGTACATAAATGTTGTCCACCTTGTCAGTATGGTAGAAGAGGCTTCCCTATGACAACTACTGAAAGACCGACAGTGCAGTCGCAGAAAATAGCGTATCCGCGCAACCCTGGTATGCCTTTGGACCTGGGTTGGCTCCATCAGATATATGTGAATCGCAGTGCCGTTGAGCGCCGTGCAGCCACGATACCGACGCGCCGCACCGTCAAAAAAGAGTGGCAGGCGGCATGGCTTTTGCGGGCAATCACCTGTCTGGACCTGACCACGCTAGCTGGAGACGACACACCCAGTAATGTGCGCCGCTTATGTGCCAAAGCGCGTCAGCCGATACGCCAGGAACTGCTTGAAGCGATGGGCGTGGGTAGTCTTGATCTCAAGGTTGGCGCGGTCTGCGTGTATCATAATCTTGTGCCAACGGCGGTTGAGGCACTGCGTGGCTCTGGCATTCCGGTAGCCGCTGTTTCGACCGGTTTCCCTGCCGGACAGAACCCATTTGAGCAGAAGTTAGGCGAGATCACTGCCTCCGTTGATGCTGGCGCGGCAGAGATCGATATCGTCATTTCACGGACACACGTATTAACTGGTAAATGGCAGGCGTTATATGATGAGGTCAAGGCTTTTCGTGCCGCTTGTGGCGAAGCGCATATGAAGACTATTCTAGCGACGCATGAACTGGCAACCTTGCGCAATGTGGCGATGGCTAGTTTGGTTTGCATGATGGCTGGAGCCGACTTTATCAAAACGTCCACGGGCAAGGAGGCAGTTAACGCTATCCTGCCGGTTGGTCTGGTGATGGTGCGTGCCATTCGTGAATATGCTGAGCGCACAGGCTACAAAGTTGGGTTTAAGCCTGCCGGGGGTATCCGTAGCGCGAAAGAATCGCTGGACTGGCTGATGCTGATGAAAGAGGAATTGGGCAACGAGTGGCTAGACAATGCGTTGTTTCGCATCGGTGCCAGTGGCCTACTTTCCGATATTGAGCGGCAACTTTCGCACTTTGTTACCGGTCACTATGCGGCGGCGCATCATAACCCTATGGTAATGTAGAGACCGGTTCACCGCATCCGTCCGCATTTGGACAAGGCGGACGCGATAAATCGGTCCGTACAGATTTTTATGCATCTGGCAAGGTGAACTTTTGGGCTTGCAAGCGTTTGAGCAGAGCAGGACGGCGCGTGTGAGACCGAATCCAAGTGCGAAAATGTTCCTGAAATTGCTGAGTCTCTTTGAAGTGATCGGTAGCTTCACGTAGCTCAACTAATAAGCGCGTGGCTTCATCGTAGCCTGTACTCGTACCGCGTGCCGCTGCCTGATCGATCTGACGCCAGTAATCATCCTGCTTGTCATGGATGTCTTGCAGATGGCGTTCATGTTCTAACCGTTCCTGTTCCCGTTTCTCTCGAGCCAGTTGGGTTTTAATGGTTTTGCTTTCGGTAAGCAACGTGGCATAGGTGACATGTTCACCCTCTGACGGTGTTGCCGAAGTTTTATCTTTACCCAGTTCGCGCAACTCCTTGACCAGCAATCGGCTCAGCCCTGGCTCATTGCGTGCTAAGCGCAATAGATAATCGTCGCGGCGCTCTGGTGGTAGCAGCTTGATCCATGCGACCAAATCGTCGCTGGTTGATGATACGGCGGCGTTGCTATGTCGAGATGCTGCGACGAGCAGTTCTTCTGGCACCTGCAACAAGTCCGCCAGTTCTTGCTGCGCCGCCGTCAGTGCGCCAAAAGCAGATGGAACAGGTGGTACCGTAATCTCATAATCCTCCTCTTCGTCGTTCCCTATCACGCTCTGAGCTGCTAGCCAGGCAATATAGAGCGCACGCAGATCGCCTTCCATCAGTTCATCACGAATGGCAATCAGCGATCCCAGGTCATATTCCGTCCACTCATCGGGAGGTTCCATTTCGCCAAAGTGGATATCGAAGGTGTCATACTTGGGGTATTGGGTAAAGATGACGAAATCCTCGAAGTCATAATCCGCGATGAGATCGGCAGGCAAGATGCCGTGTGGAAGGCGAAATGCCAGTTCGGGCGAACCCCAGTTAGCCCAATAGAGAAAGCCATCGAAGTAATCGTGCAGTACTTCGATGGGATCATGCTTGAAGTCACCCCAATGATATTCGATGACC
>JAJZEJ010000637.1 GCA_021828635.1 Chloroflexota bacterium | reverse complement strand
TGTGATGAAAACACAGTCACTGATTGTGGTGATTTACACCAGGCTCATTTACACTCACCGTTGGAAAAGATATGCGTCAGAAAAACGAAGTTTTATGCGACAAACAACAGCAAAACCATGTCTTTTCCTTTTTACGTGAAGCAAAGCTGGTGAGTCCCGAAAAAGGAGAGAGCATTATCTCATTGTGCCAGGCGAATTTCTCCGGAGCTCTTCTCACACAGGTTAATCTCAGTAAGTTTGACTTGAGCCATGCTGATCTCAGGAGAGCCAACCTTAGCGGGGCCAACCTCACTGAAGCCTTCCTTTGCGGAACCTTCTTCTACAAAACCGATCTCACTGGAGCCCATCTCACTAGAGCCGATCTCACTGGAGCCGGCTTCGCCGAATCCGATCTCACTGGAGCCCATCTCAGCGGGGCCAGCCTCACAAAATCTGACTTCACCAGAGCCAACCTCACTGGGGCCGACCTCAGAGGGACCTACTTTAGCAAAGCTGACCTGAGCGGAGCCTGCCTCCGAAAAGCCGACCTCAGCAATGCCGACTTCAGGGGAGCCGAATTTATCGAATCTGACCTTAGTAGCGCTGACCTCAGAGGGGCCGACCTCAGCGGAGCTGACCTCAGCTATGCCAACCTCAGCGGAGTTGACCTCAGAGACACTAATCTCAGTGGAGCTGACTTCAGTGGAGCTGATCTTAGTGGAGCAAGACTCTCACAAAATGATGTCAGCACATTGTCCCTGACAGAAGAGCAAAAGAAGCATCTTGAACTTGTATAGCCTGAAAGTAACACGGCAATGGCCTGGAGTGTTCGGGTTATTTACAACTTTCTCTGATGACATCCTAGATGGGGAGCAGTTTTTCCAGGCGTCGAAGCATCAAGTTTCACCCTTCAGTGCAAAGTTTCACCCTTCAGTGAAAAATTGGTCAGCCCTTCGGTTAATTTACCACCACTTCCCCACGGATGCGGTTGATGAGTGCGTTGGGCCGCATCCTGTCGGCAGTCATCATACCTTCGAGTTGAAGCTGAGCCTCCTTACGCTTGGGTGGAGCAATGGGAATAAAGAACGTGCTTGAGCGACGCCCCTGGGCAATCTGATTGGTGATGCCCTCATTGTCGAAGACGAAATGCTGTCGTGGTGCTTCATAAGGCGAGTTGATGACAGGGTTTTCAATAGCGTCAGACACGAGAGAACCCTCCCATGGAGAGACGATTGAAGAACAGTTTCGTCCAGGTCGATTCCGACAGGCTGTGGTAACTTATCATAGGTACTCAATCCAATCTAGATGTGGAAGATTAGGAGTAGACGTTCATGCCAATTGAGACGGATGGGCCAAACACCGGCAACTGTCTCGGAACTGGATTATGTACGTCCGTGCTTCATAATCACGCTTCGCAAGTACCTGCGAAAGAGATGCTCGAGAGGGCATAGACAGCCCCCACCTTCCAGCACTGGATGTTATAAGAAGCTCTGGGTGAACTCTATCATAGCTGATGAGCTATCGAGTGTCAAGAGAAACAGAGGAATAGCAATATGAATACCCAGAGAGATTCACTCTGAGTATTCATATTGCTATTCTCTATCCTTGTGGCTATAAGAATTGTCCTTTGACGAAAGACAAAAAGGTAAGTATTGCATTGGACAATTCTCTTTGGAAACCTATCGGCCTGATTCAACGAATATAATGCCCAAAGATAATCTCGATACGATTATGCCCCAGGCATTGTGACACAAAGAGGGCTGCACGCCGGTCCAGATCGGGCGAGTGCAGACGCCCTTCCTTCGGTGGTAACGGGCAACCAGAGAGATGCTCATACAATTCTTGTGCAAATTGTCGCCGGTAGCTGTGAATATCGAGCAAGCTGGAGAGACGCTCAAAGACCGGGGCATCTGCCTCTTTGCCTATCACCTGAGACAGAATGGCCTGCTCTCGGCCAGGAAAGGCAGGAACTGCGCGGTATTTCCCCCCCTTGCCTTTGACGACACGCACCACCAGCTGCTGATCCGACGGTTGCACCAAGACATCACGCACACGCAGATCACGCAGTTCCTCACGGCGCAACCCACAGGCCAAGCAAAACGTGATGACGTGTTGCCAATTGTCCAGATTGATATGGCTATCCCGTTTGGCGGGCAGGCGTGAACGTTTAATATCTTCACGTCGTCGCGGTGGCAATTCCACGCTATCAGCTAGCGTATGATCCTGAAAGAATTGGCGTAACCCTGAGCGTTCCGTCTGAAGCGTCCAGGCACTATACTGTCGCTCCGTGTTTTCCATGCGCTCGATCAGGTAGAGCGAGACCAGCTCATCGGCCTGCTCGGTGATCTTGTCGAGGTCACGAACCTGCTGGGTATCACGGCACCAGTCAATAAAACGCATGACGATCTTCTGATAGTTATTGCGCGTCTCGAAGGAATGAATCTTGCCATCGGAAAAGGCAAAGAGGGATTCGCCGCGCGCTCTGGCCTCATCTTTGGCCAGAGAACGTTTTTGTCCAATGCCCATCTGCGCATCAAGACGCTGGATGGCAGCATATTTGGCCCCAGGTCGTTTGCCCGTAGTTGGCTCCTTGTCGAGAAACTAGCAGAACAGTAGCACGTTGAGAATTTTTCGAAGCTGCTTCCATAGGTCTCGCCGACGCTCCTCGATCCTGCCTTGACCTACTTTCCTGTTTATCCGTACATCAATGAGCTTGCAAGCCATGAGTAACGGGTCAGGAAGCACCCCGTTTGGGGTGGGATGGCAACCCTACGAAAACGACATCCATTCCTGCCAGAGGACACGTACCGCTAGCAGGTCCGCACGCTCCATACCCTACATACCATCGCTACAAGCGACAGCCGTTGGCAACGACCACTCAGAAACTGCTGAGTATCCCAGACATCGCCAGGTGCGATGTGTACCAGTCTCTCAGGAAGACCAGGCCACGCTCGTCAGGAGAGCCACACCCATCATTGACCTGGTGAACCAGATCGGGCCGATGCCGCCCTGTTTGCTTTATGGAGAGCGTTACAGATGCAACACTCCTTCCTTGCCTGCGAGTTGCCTCGTAGACAAGTATCCATCAGGTGAAACACCCCCTGTCGATGCTTCGATATCCGGCGAGTACCACTCAAGCCAGCGATATCCAGGCCACCGAATTCCTGAGACCTTTCCCGGAGCAGGTCACGGGGCAGCGGTGCATCACTGCAACTCCATCATGGAGGAGTCATCCCAAAACACATAGATACTATAACTGATAGGGAGTCATTTGTCAATAGAGTGTTTTTCGACGTAAAAACGCATTTTGTTTCTATAAACAGTGTCATGTCATGACAGCACACACTGTGCAGGAGGCCAGAAGGTGCGGTGCTGTCATGACACCCCCACCATGCTTGCCACGCGCTCTGTGCGGCCTGTCATGACCGTGGAACCCATCCTTAGAATCACTGGTGAGGCGTGTCATGACCAGAGAGGATGCTGGCGTATCGCTTCGGAGCTTCGAGCAAGTGCTACTCTTCCCGCACAGGTGATGGCCTGTCATGACACCTCTCACCATCCTGACTCCCTCACGCCCCAAGAAGTGCGACTTGTCATGATGGGCATGCTCCATGCCTCTTCGCTCGCACCGGCGTATTATGACAGACATTACAGCAGTCTCCACCAGCTTAGATGACCTGTCATGAACGTTTCCTGTGTGCCGAGAGTGGCGTTGTTTACGGCCTGTCATGACACGTGTAGGGATCATCATCACCCTACCATGCTTCATATGGTCTCTTCGTGTCACGACACCGTTCACTACGATTGCAACTTTTCCTCCCAATCAAGCGTATATCTCTTCTGGAAACGTTGTTCTCATCTGATGGACGCACCTCACCGCGCCAAGAAAGGGGAGCTATGGCCAAACAGCAGAACCATCGTGAAGGACGCACGTATCTCACCGGAGCCGAAGCAGCACACCTCATGCGGTGCAATCCGCGCACCATCTATCGCCGCATTGAGCGTGGTGAACTGGCGGCCAGTCATGATCGTAAAAATCGCCTCCGTATCGCCGCCGATGAGGTCTACGCCTACCTGGAAAAATATCCAGTGCAGGAGCAGGAGGAAGAAAATTCCTTGGCTGCACTGGTTCAGGAGGTAGCTGATCTCAAGGCACAGGTTCAGGACTTACGCTCGCTGAAAGAGCAGCTTCGTCGCGTGCAAGAACACGTTGAACACCTCACGACTCTCATCGCTGCTCTGGCGATGGAGCAACAGCAGAGCGAGACAACCTCCTTCTCGTCTTCGATGTCGCCACTCCCACTTGCACGGCCAGAAGCCCTGCACTTGCTCTCGCTCCTGCGCCCACAGTATGCGTTACCACACCTGAGCCGTCTGGAAAAGCGGCACCTTCCCTCTGGTTCCACAACGCTGGCAGATTTCGCGTCTCAACATTCTATGAACCTCTATCAGCTCAAGAAGTTACGCTTGGCAGGCGCACTCCAGTTCGCTCTGATTGATCGGGAGGGAGCGATCCGCAATAAACAGGAATGGTGGATTACCCCACAACAACAGGACGCGACGCTGCTCTACGCCCAACAGCACGCTCTTGCCTCTACCCTCTGTCCTCATTGCCCTCACCAAACGGCATCTTCGGAGGCTGATGCAGGAGAAGCGCCGATGCTCTACCTTTCTGAAGAGTACGGATAAACAGGTCGGAAATACCATAACTTCGCCACTTCTGGCCCATAAAATTGCCAGTATACGAGCCTGAATTGATGAGTTCACAGCGATTTTTCCGACAAATATCTTCGCCTGAAACACAATTTGACGGATAACCCCGCCGATTTCGGGTGAGAGGAGAAAAGGGGAAATTCCCGTTCAAAATCGTCTGAGAATCGCCAAACAAGGCGATGAAATACGTCAATCCGGCGAATTTATGGTCCTGGAACTCCTTTCTGGTCTGAATCATGGTTGGAAAACCATCCCTTGCGAGAAAACGTGGTCTTGGAGAAACCCAGAGAACCTGTGAAATATCCTGCTTTCGGGGGAAAAGTGACCGACAATCTGCCTTGTTTCTTGCAAGGGGGGACGTTCGCCTAGTGTCACTCACCATATAAGTCGGTATTAGATAGGGCAGGAAGGCCGTGCATTCCGAGGGAATAGGCAATCTCGCCGCCGTGATGCAGGTCGTGTTGCAGGACATGCCAGAGAACCCAGCCGCGGCTGAGGGTGGAGATATTGCCGTTCCACTCGTCCTGGACAGTGGACCGCAAATCCGCGAGCGTATAGCGTCCCAGCACATCCTGTATAACCTGCCAGGTGTGTTCCAATCCACTCACCAGTTCCTCCGCTGAACACGGCGGACTCTCAGGCTCACCCCACGTTGTAAACGTACGCAACTCCTCACCTCCCTCTTCTAATTGGTAGTGAAACCACCCGGCCCGCACCGCAATGATATGATGCGCCAGCTCTTCGATGGAACGTAGATTCGGTGCGGCACGCAGCGTAAGCTGCTCTGGTGTGAGTCGAGCGAGGGATATACTCAAGTGCTTCTGGTAGTTTTGCCAGCCATGGGTAAAGAAAGCCAACGTTTCGCTTGTTTCACTCATCGTGTTCACTCCTTGTAGATGCAATTCGGTACAATCTGTTCTCGACCTCATGGTGTTCAGAAAACAGAACCGGGCAAGAAAACGCCCTTATGTTCTTCTTTCTTTGAAGACCATTCAGAATCGGAAGCCTGTGCTGTCATTTCTCCGAGGTCAGATCGGAA
>JAJZEJ010000728.1 GCA_021828635.1 Chloroflexota bacterium | reverse complement strand
CCACTGTGACCGCCGGAACAGCGTTAGCGGGCGAAACTGGCCTGGATACCGTGACCGAAGTGGTCGATGTCGCCGCCGTAGCGCAGGCTGGCCTGGACTCCGTGACCGATATTCCAGCAGGTGTTCTCACTGCTATCAGTGCTGGCCTCAAAATTGCCACGCTGGTTGCGCTCGGCTGGAGCATCTTCCAAGCCGTCCAGCAGTGGCTCACCGCCATGAACCGCCTGGGCCACTTCGTGCTACCCCCGTTGCCCTCGTTCATCAACACCTGGGGTACCACACCACCTACCTTTCTGAGCCAGGGCTTGACAGAGCAGCAACAATTACAATTAGCGGATTTACTGCAAAAATATCCTGGCGTCTCGCAGTCCGACCTTGAAAATCTGCTCAAACTTGGGTATGATGAACAAAGTATACATAGTATTCTTGATTCTGGAAGTGTCTCACTTCTAAAATATGCACAAACAACGAAATTTAATGCCGTCAGACTTAAAGATATTCTCCGCGCCATAGAACTAGCTCGACGTACCATTACTGATGCGAAGAAAGGAAAACTCAAGAGAGCAAAAAACTATCATGGTCGATTACCAGCTAATCTTGAACAGGAGATATTGAGCAATCCTGATGCCGTTTATGTATCCACAGGTAGAAGTACACGATTTGTTTTTCTCAAAGGAGGTAATATTGTTGTTACAGAGGGTGCCGGTTCTGGCAGAGGTTCTATTGTAACGAGCTACGGACCAAGTGGAGCGCGTGGTACTAGTGGAGCAACAATTTTAGGGGGTTCTCCAAATGACCCAGGAGAACCTGTAACAGATGCTATGATTACTAAAGGGACAATACCTAGACCTGGAGGAGATACGATCCCTCCTGCTATCAGAATTCTTCCATAAGGAGGCAACCCTATGAACCTTTATCTTTTACCTTCACTCACAACCAAAGTGCTTCCTGATACCCATGTTGCAGGTCATCCCAGGTGGATGCTCGATGGAAGAACCATGCTCATCGGCCCCTACCATACGGTCGAGGAACATGAGCAACATATAAGCCAAACAGTGGGAAGTACAGATTGGTTCTGGTCAGCCTCTGACGAATTCCGTTTTGATAAAAGTACATTGATACTCCAAAGTGTTCTACTACTTATCCCTGATACAACTACCCCTTCTGATTGCACTCCCGTTTCATGGCTACATGTCCCACAAGAAAAAGGATTGCTCAGACTTGACGCCCCGCAAGACTTTCAGATTACACCAACAGATTTTCGCTGGATAGAACCACAAGGAAAAGCTCTGGTTTGCCTCTCAGAATACGCACAGGAGCATACTAGTCATCAACTACGACTTCGTATAGCAGATCATCTTGATTTCTTGTTCGCTGATGAACAGTTTTGTGGATGGATACTTTTTGACCCCACCAACTTTATCGTTGATTCCTGGGAAGAGCCGACAGAGGGAAAAGCTGAACTCCAATTCATAGATTTGCTCACTACCTATTTGACTCTGGTAACATCCTCATGTATTGAACAGATGGAAAATAATGATTTGGCAATACGTGATATGCTTCTTGATCTTTATACACAGGTAACATCTTCCCTTCAGCCATCAAGAAGACGCGATATCCTTCGCGAGGCCATTGCAGACAAGCTGGACCGTTTCTATGATGTAGCAATTCATTGAAATGAATATAAAAACATAGTAGGGGAGATATGAGAAACTACAACGACTTATCAAATGAAGAGAAATCATGACCGGCAACCAATTAACCACACGCGAAAATGAGATTATCAAGCAGCTTTTCGCACAGCGGGATATCAACACCTACGAAATTGTTGAAGTGATCAATGAAGGACGCGAACTACCGGGTAGCCTGTATGATTGGGAAGTAGAGCTACTGCTAGGTGTGGCAGTCACCCCAACGGATATTTATATGTTTGTCCTTGATTGGATAGACGGCAAATATACTTTGGGTGATAAGAATGGCATGTGGCGTGAACTAACACCTGATGATCTTGGAGATGAGAAAGAACACATTTTAACAATACAACACCAACTCAATACATCCCACAGGCGTGAGGATGAAGCCAATCTGGATACACAGGCAAAGCTTCCTGTTGAAAATTGAGTAGTCAGATAAAGGAGAACCATAATGGATATAGAACTGGATCCAAATCTCAAGGTCATCTGTGACTTCGATCTGTACGGTTTTACAGACAACAACATCGACACTGTCATAACCGCCCTGAGCCAGTGCCTGGAAGTGGAATTCTCACAGTATGGAGAACTTTATGAAGCTTGGGGGGATGAAGATGATCCGTATACCGAACTCGACAACTATAATCTTTATCGGAACTTCAGCATTGAAGATCAGAAGTGGATAATACCGCAATTTAAGCAGTACCCTATCGTTCTCTATGTATCGGTAGGCGAGGATTCCTATCAGCTCGAAGCCCGCCTCAAACAAGCAATGGGAGACCGCGCTGTTCTCCTCAGCAGAAGGACTGTCACACTAAAACCAGCAAGACCACAAAAGAGCCTATGAACAACATGCAATTCTCATATCCAACGGACCGGATGCGGCAGACAGCACAACAGATCAAAGCCAGCGCCCAGGATGCACTCTCCGCACATATCAGTGCGTGGCAGCGCGTTAATGCACTGATCGACTCGTTTCCGGGTTTCATGCAACCCGCGTTGCGCGTCGTGCTTGACCCACATGATAAGCGGTTCCGCGACTCCTATCAGTGGCAGATCGACTTCGCTGATCGTCTGGAGAATGCTGCCGATAGCGCGGACACAACAGAACAGCAGGTTAAACAGCAATTTTAAAGCGACATGATTATCCAGGGACAACATATATCCCGAAAAAAACTGTGACGAGGCACCATCATCATGCAAACGCTTTTGCTGACGATTATTAGCCCACAGCGCAGCATCGACCTGAAGCTACCGGCTGAGACACCACTAGCGGAGTTGTTACCAGCGTTGGTCAAACTCTGTATCAGCGATCTTTCGGCATCTCAATCAACATGGACGCTAATAGTAGCAGAGACACATAAAACGCTGGACACGACACAATCGCTGTTAGAGGCCCAGCTTGTCGATGGGGCTATTCTGGTATTGCAACCGCAGGCGTTAGTGCGTGTGCTTGCAGAGACGATGTTTCAACCTGAAAATATCGTTCCCACTACAGAGAGCGGCGGTATTGGCGTGCGCTGGAACCTGTCACAACAAAAACATCCGTTTTCATAGGAATTAAAAACATTATGGCTCATAGCGCATTTTACCGACCCGTTAGGAGCTATCCTGACCCGTTACCGGAAGAAATTATCAAAATAGATGCACCACCCGCTCAGCCGAACAAACAGGGCGGCACTTCGGTCTGGCTACAATTACTCTATCCACTCTCCGGCCTACTGCTCTCTGGCATCTTCATCTTTTCTACGACAATGACTGCACACGGCGCGGTAAGTCCTCTGCTACTGATTGCTGAAATCAGTATCCTGCCGCTTTCCGTCGGTATTATGCTACTCGCCAATCTGCTCCAGCGCCGCTCAGCGAGGCAACAGATCAAAGCTGAACACGAGAGATATAGGAAGTATTTGGATGGCAAAGAACGGCGAGTAAGCGAGATTGCCAGCATACAACGCGAACACAATGCACGGCTCTATCCCAACCTGCCCACTCTGGCGCAAGTCATTACACAACGCCAGATGCTCTGGGAGCGCCGCCCGCTGGATGCTGATTTCTTGACGGTACGCATCGGGTTGGCCCCAATGCCGCTCTGTTGCCCCATCGAGTTTCAAGCAGACTACCGCGTCATCTACGATTCTGATCTCTTGCAAGCCGTGAATACACTGACTACACAAAAACGCTACCTTGACCAACAACCATTAACTATCGCTCTACCACAATACGGTACGATTGCCATCGCAGGTCAGCCGAATGCTACACGCGCCTTGATGCGAGCCATCTTATGTCAGATCATGGCCTTTCATGCGCCCAACGAGGTGCGTATCGCCGCTTATTTTCCAGCATCTGCCGCCTCTGATTGGGCCTGGCTCAAGTGGTTGCCCCATACGCGCCGCCTGCGCCAACACCAGCCCGGCGCAAGCGATGAGCAGTTGTGTATGCTGGCCGATTCTGTAGCGGACTTTCAACAAATGTTGCTCACACAGATTAAGCCGGAAGTAGAACGGCGTAGCACATCCGGTCAGGATGCACGTTCTGGTAGCCCGCACATACCACATTTCATCGTGCTGCTCGACGGTTTTCGACCTGATAGCGCGTTGGCACAGATGGCCGGATTAGAAGAAATGCTGCGCAACGCCTCGCGTCTGGGCATGACCATCTTGTGTTTAGTCGAACATGAGCAGTTAGCTCCATCGATGCTGCAAGCACGTCTCTCACTGACCACTACCGCGCAAAGTACACAGCTTACCTACATCGAGACGCGAGCAGGCGGGGCGCATGTCGAATTCGTTATGCCCGATAGAGCCGATAAAAACACCTGTGAGCGGCTAGCTCGTGCGCTCACACCGCTCAACATCATCGATATGGACGCTGCTCTCGACTTTTCACAGGAGATTCGCCTGCTTGACCTTTTCGCTATTCCTGAGCTTGAGCAATTTTGTATTGCCGAGTATTGGCGTTCGCGCTCGCCACAAGAATTGCTCTGCGTGCCTATCGGACAACAGAAAAATGGACCACTCTTGCTCGATCTGAAAGAGATGGCAATGGGTGGCGCAGGTCCACACGGTCTGCTGGTGGGTGCGACTGGTTCGGGCAAAAGCGAATTGTTACGCACTATCGTTACCAGTCTAGCATTGACGCATGATCCGCAAACCGTTAACTTCGTGCTGGTCGATTTCAAAGCTGGAGCCGCCTTCGCCGATTTCACTCGACTGCCACATGTGGCGGGCATTATCACGAACTTGGAGAATGACCCGCTTTTGATTAGTCGCATGTATGCATCCTTGCTGGGTGAGCAGAATCGTCGTCAAATGCTGCTGAGCCGTGCGGGCAATCTTGGTAACATTCGCCAATATCAGGAATTGTGGCGCAGAAATCCAACGCTGGAACCCATGCCGTATCTCATCATCATCGTTGACGAGTTCGCCCAACTCATTGCCGAACATGAAGAGTTTCTGGCACTCTTCACAAAATTCGGGCAGGTCGGACGTAGCCTGGGCATGCATATGTTATTAGCGACACAGCGCATCGACGAAGGGCGCATCAAAACACTCGATGGACATCTACGTTATCGTATCTGCCTGCGCACCTTCAAACCCGAAGAGAGTTCGGCGGTCATCGGCACACCTGATGCTTACTATCTACCGCCCTCGCCCGGTAGTGGCTATTTCAAAGTGGATGATGACATCTATACCGCCTTCAAAACGGCTCTCATCTCTACACCTTACATCACTCCCACGCAACAGCAGGTAGACCCAACCACGCTCATCCGTGAATTTACGGTCACGGGCAAACTGATTGCTACCACGCTCACAGCGCGTGCTGACCAACAACAAGCACAAGATAATGAACAACAGACCGAGATGCACATGGTCGTAGAACAGATTCGGCACACAATGCCCCCACAAGGAGGATGGCACGTGCATCCCGTCTGGCAACCACCGTTACAAGAGAAGTTGCCCCTGGATGAAGTATTGGAACGAACGGGTTATCACGATCTTGATGGAACACACTGGTATCCAACTGCTCCCTTTGGCATATTGAACATTCCTATTGGCCTGCTAGATCGGCCTGCCAACCAGCTTCAGGAGCCTATCTTACTCGATTTCTCCGGCTTTGGCGGTCATCTGGCAATTGTCGGCGCACCGCAATCAGGCAAAAGCACGCTCTTACGCACCATCATCAGCGCGTTTCTCGTGACACACATGCCGGACATAGCACAATTCTACTGCATTGATTTCGGCGGTGGCCTGCTGCGTGTCTTCGAGGATGCACCACACGTCGGCGTGATATGTGGTAAGACAGAACGTGATAAGATACGCCGTGTTGTACGCCGTGTACGTCAGGTGCTAATCGAACGCGAGGCATTGTTCTCCAAACATGGCATCGATAGTATGGCAACCTACCGACGTTTGCGTCAGGAAAAACGGCTACCTCAAGAGGATTTTGGCGATGTCTTCCTGCTCCTGGATAACTTTGGACAGTTTCAAGCTGATTTCGAGAGTAGCGACGCGGATATTATTAGCGACATTGCCACGCTGATCGCTAATGGACTCACCTACGGCATCCATATCATTCTGACAGCGAATCAGTGGATAGAGATACGTCCACGCCTGCGTAGCAATATCGGCACACGCCTGGAATTGCGCCTGAACGATCCCTCGGAGTCGGAGATTGAACGCAAATTGGCTATGACCATTCCACCTCACATTCCTGGACGCGGCCTGCATCAAGCAAAGTTGCTCTTCCAGACCGCGCTACCGATGATCAGAATGCACGGTACAACAGCTAAGCCAGCAGAGATGAATGTACAAAACGCGCTTGAGGATTTAGTACGGCGTGTGCGCGTCTCCTGGCATGGTACGCAGGCACCGCGCATACCGGTGTTGCCGCTTGAAGTGCGCTGGGCAGAGATGCCCCCTCTCACAATTGGTCAAACAGGCATACCCATTGGGCTGGACGAGTTCAAATTGCAGCCATTCACGATTGATCTCCTCCAGCATGACCCACACTTCTTGATCCTGGGTGACAGAGAATGCGGCAAAACTACGCTACTGCGTACCTGGCTACGGGGCATCGAACGCTCCTACACACCCGAACAAGTTCAATATATCGTCATAGACTATAAGAAAACCCTGCTCGATATGTCGCGCAGCACGCACCTGTTAAGCTATGCCTTTACGCCAGAAAAGGTCAAAGAGTGTGTGAAATTCCTTAAAAACGAGCTTGAGCATCGGATAGAGCAACATCAGGCGTTACCAATTGAGCAACTCCAAGCGCCACAAGCATGGTCTGGCCTGCACTACATCATCTTTGTGGACGATTATGAGCAAGTGACAACACCCGACCCACGTAGCGGCAACCCGCTCAACCCGCTAGAGGGTCTGCTACAATCGGCGCACGAGATCGGCTTTCATATCGTGCTGGCGCGGCGCATCGTCAATTTTGGTCAAACAACACTGGACCCGATTTTCCGTGGCATCAAGAACATGGAGAGTCCCGGCCTGCTCATGCGCGGCGATCCGGTGGAGGGTCGTCTAGTTCTACACAAACAAAGCATATCCGACACGCTCCCAACAGGGCGAGGCTCCCTGGTGCGGCGCGGCTATCCTCCTACGCTGGTGCAGGTAGCGATATAAATAGAACCACCCAGGTTTCCACTTTTGCTAAATGCCAATCAAGCAGAGAGATGGCTAGTATCGTTATAGAAAACGAGCTGTACCTGATCGCCGACAACTAATAATTTTGATAGGCTGGCCGGATCCACGTGCAGACCACGACTGTTGGGCAACGATAGGTTGAGCAAGTGTCCAACAAGCAGGCGGAAAGCTGTGCGATGTCCAACAAGGAGCAATGTTTGACCAGCATGAGCGGAGAGCAATTCGACTACACATGGCACAAGGCGAGCAAGTACGGCCTGTTGCATCTCGCCTCCTGGCGGCTGAATCATCCACGAGCCGCGATCCCATGCTGCCATCATCGCCGGTGATTCCTCTGCAACCTCTGCCTGGATGCGTCCTTCCCAGAGACCAAAATCCATCTCGTGGAGAGCCTCGCGCGTCTGTATCGGCAGACCCAGAGCTGCGGCAATCGGCTTCGCCGTCTCAAGCGCCCGTCCTTGTAAGCTACAATAGAGCGTATCAATGCGCTCATGACTCAGACGCTCGGCTAAGCGTCGGGCCTGCTCTCGACCTAGTGCCGTCAACGCAGGCTCACTCACGCCACAAAATGTATCACTACGGCTCAATTCTGTTTGCCCGTGCCGCGCCAATAATAATCTTGTAACAGATGTCGCTTCTAGATGCACTACATAGTTCCTTTCTTCATCCAACTCTATCCAGCTCTTTTTCTTGCATGTGCCGCGACTGGTGCTGGCAACCATTGCCGACGTTCGAGTTCATCAATCAAGCGCACATATGGCTCGTGGAATAGCTCGCTATGGTTGGGGCGCGGCTCGATCACTTCACGGGTACGGGACATAGCCATCGCCACTTCGGAGACCCGACGCCCGCCAGCTGCTGCCAGAATAGCCATGCCTAATGCCGCCTCGGCATTATCTGGGAGACGTACAGGACGCCCCAGTACATCGGCCTGCAACTGGCACCAATAATGGCTGCGCGTTCCCCCACCAGTCAGGCTAAATTCGCCATCAATGGGAGCGCCGAGCAGATCAAGATAATCAAAACATAATCGCTCAATAAACGCTACTCCCTGCAACAAGGCAGCATACAAATCTATTTCGTCGGCTGGTTCACCAAGCAGGAAATGTCTGGCTTCGGGTATACTGAACGGGAAACGTTCTCCATGTGAGGCGAGCGGATAGGCAATGATGCTTGCTGGCTCGCGCCCCATTGCCTGTCGGCCAAGTACATCGAGGTCTCGACTAGCAAAGTACATCGGAATGACACCGGCTCCAGCACCGGAGGCACCGCCGGGAAGCCAGCCGCTATCGGGTGAACGATGTGAGTACATCACTCCGGCGGGATCGCGGATCAGTTCTTGCGTTACACCCTTAAAGGCCAGTGTCGTTCCTAACACAGCATTCCAACTTCCTACGCGCAATGCACCAGCACCAATCTGAGCAGCACAGCTATCCGTCATGCCCGCGATCACCACTGTCCCTCTGGGAATGCCTGTCTCGGCCTCGGCCTGCACACAGATCATACCAATAGGTGTGCCAGAGAAAACCACATTGGGCAAAATTTCTTCAGGAATGTCGAGTTGCGCCAGCACATCCCAGGGCCAAACATTCTTAATAAGATCATAGCCGGCCTTGAGGGCTGAACTGGTATCGGTTGGCACTTCACGGCCAATCAGTTGCCGGTTCACAAAATCCGTTTGGTGTGATACTTTGATCCCCTCATACAATCTTCCATTCGCAGAAGTTATCGTAGCATGAGACTCACGCAATAACCAGAGCAGCTTTGGCAAAGCCCACGATGGCTGCATGCGATAGCCCAGCGTGGCCCACACTGCTGCCCCAATCTCATTGACACGTCGCGCCTCCGCAATAGCACGATTGTCATCATGCATGAGTCCCATTGTCAATGGTTGTCCTGCCCGATCAACAAGCAGGATAGTGCCGGATGTACTATCAATGGCTACCCCTTTGATGAGTCTGGCAGGCACACTAGCAACCACAGTACGGCAAGCTGTAGCAGTAGCACGCCACCATTCACGCGGGTCTTGCTCGTGGCGGGAACCATCCTTGCGGCTGGTAAGCAGTTGTGAGCTCGCACTGAGTACCTCGCCGGTGTCCGAGACCGCCATGACGCGAACGCTTTGCGTTCCCAGATCAATACCGAGCCAGATGTTATCAGTGTTGGCTGTAGAGTATGTATGCATTTATCATATTCCTCCACTCAAGGCAACACCGCTACTTTAATACCTTCTCCACTGGCCGCTTTATCCAGAGCTTCATACGCCATGCGCAACGAGAAACGATCAGTAATCATCTCCGCTACTTTGATCTGGCCTGCCTCGATCAGTTGCAATGCCACACGGTAATCAGAGCGATGCGAGTTCGCGCTTCCCGTCACTTCCAGTTCTTTATAGTGAATAAGGTTAGCCTCGACTTCCGCCCACCCTTTCGCTGCTAGACCCGCGAAGAGGTTGATGCGCCCACCCAGACGCGCCATTACTAGCGCATCATTGACCAGTTGAGGCACGCCAATACAGATAATCACCGCGTCTGCACCAAGCCCTTCCGTAGCATCAGCGACGAGCGCGGATAGGTCTTCCGTGGTAGAATCAACGGTAATATGTGCGCCAAAGCTAGCAGCAACAGCACGACGCGGAGCCGAGGGGTCGCTGACGATAACGGTACGCGCTCCAGCCAGCAGGGCAAGCTGAAGGTGAAACAGGCCAATCGGCCCAGCCCCCATAATCAGGACACTACTGTTCAACTCAATGTGAGAACGATGATGGCCGTTAATGCAACAAGCCAGAGGTTCAGCCAGTGCCAGGTATTCCGAGGGCAAATCTTTTTGTACGACAAAGAGATTGCCCGCTGCTACCGCATTGGCAGGAATGCGCACATATTCACTCAACCCTCCGTTCACATCATAGCCCATAATGCTCTGCTTGGGGCAGACATTCTCCATGCCATGCAAACAAGCGAAACAGCGATGGCACGTTATCACTGGAGCCATTGCGACTGGCATACCTACCTCGTAGCCTTTTACCTTCTGACCTACCTTATAAACATGACCGGCCATCTCATGACCCAGAATAGCAGGTAGGGTAACACCTTTGGTCTTTTCACCACGGAAGATACGCACATCTGTGCCACAGATCGTATTGGCTCCCACCTTGACAAGAACTTCTTCTGCTCCGATCTCCGGCATGTCAACCTCTGTTATTTCCATGTCGCCAGGACGATGAAAGACAGCAGCAAGCATTTCGCAACCCTCCTTAGCTTATCGCGTTATACTTTTCCCTACATAGCGGGCCATATCATGCATCAATTCACGCATCAAAGGATACGTGGCGATGTACTTTTCTATGTAAAACTGGTATTCCTCGTGTCGTTGCGCATTCGGCTCTATCACGTGACTGGTATGTACCATTGTGTGCGCCGCCTCCTGTATACTCTGGTAAACACCCGCACCCGTCGCAGCCAGGATAGCTGAACCGAGGACGGCAGCATCAGCTACCTGCGTGAAAGTGATCGGAAGATTGCTCACATCCGCGTGAATCTGCATCCATAATTGGCTCTTGAGTGGGCCTCCACAGGCAACGATCTGTTGTGGTTGGAACCCATAGCTGCGGAGCGTGCGAAAGATTAGCTCCGTCCCATAGCAGATACCTTCCACTATAGCACGATAGAGATGGGCAGTATCGTGCTTGAGCGTCAGACCCCAAATCATACCACGCGCTTCGGGATCGGTATAGGGAGTACGGTTGCCTTGCCAGTGATCTACCACAATTAGCCCATCAGAACCTACTGGCACGCGCTCAGCTCGCTGATTCAACAATTCATACAAGCCAAGCCCTTGCTGACGCGCTTCTTCGACCAGGCTTCCACAAAAATTATCGCGGAACCACTTGATGATAGAACCGGTGGAAACCTGGCCTCCTTCCACAACATATAAACCAGGAAGCACAGCATCAGTAAAAGCTCCGAAAAAGCCTTGACCATGAATAGCTTCCGCCGATTCACCAAAAATAGCATGCGAAGAACCCGTGATGAGAGCTATTTTGCCCGGTGCCAGCACATCCATGCCTATCGTACTCACCATCGCATCTCCACCACCTTCAGCAACTGGAATACCCGGCAACAAACCAAGTTCCTCAGCGGCTATTTTGCTGAGTCCACCAACCACAGTCCCCATCGCCAACATGCGCTGCGGAAACTTCTCCAGCAGATCGTCTAGCTCAACAGCCTGATAAAGACTGATGGGAAAACCGCCGTTGTCGCGGTCATAGTACCAACGCAAAGTAGCAATATTGACGCTAGCTGTCCATTCACCCGTGAGACGATGGGTCATCCAATCGGTATACTCACAAATGTGCGTGGCTGCATGATACATCTCCGGCTCGTTCTCCTTCAACCAGAGAGCTTTACAAGGCATCCATTCAGCAGAGACTTTGGCAAAGCCGTTGTATTTAAGCGCCACATCTCCGGTTTCGGCGATGCGACGCGCCTGATCGGCAGCTCGTACATCCATCCAGATAATTGCCGGTCGTAATACACGGTCATGGTGATCGAGCGCAACCACAGTACAGGTCGTGCTATCTAATGAGATACCGGCAATCTCCTGTGGCACGCTACCACTTGTATGCATAACCTCTCTTACCGCTGCAACTAGAGAAGTCCACCACTCGTCCGGGTTCTGCTCGGCCCAGCCAGGATGCGGATGCTTGAGGGCATACGGGCGACTGGCAAAACCTACTGGCGTACCATCGCAGTCGAAGATACCGACACGTACACTCTCTGTACCGCCATCAATTCCCATAAAGTAAAGATTGCTCACCGCTATCATCTCCTGCTTATTATCACAAATTTCTCTCCTTGTTACTTGAGTGCGCCACCCGTCAAGCCACGCACCAGGTGTTTCTGGGCATAGATGCCGAGAGCGACGGGGACGAGAATAATCATCGTCGCCAACGCCGACACCTTTGCCAGGAAGAGACCCTCGTTACTGGTAAAGGTCGCCACCATGATGGGCAAGGTCGGCGAGTTGGTGTAGGTCAAGGTGACGGCGAAAAAGAAATCGTTCCAGGCGAAAATGACAGCGAGCAGGGCCGCCGCCGCCAACCCAGGGGCGGCCATTGGCACCACTATCCTCACAATGGTCTGTATCGTCGAACAACCATCGAGCCAGGCACCTTCCAAGACCTCCTTTGGCAGGTCCATGAAGTATGAACGCGCCATCCAGATGATCAGCGGCAGATTCATCGCCGTGTAGACGATCACCAACGTGAACAGGTTATCCAACAGGTTCAGCCGCGTGATGATCACATACAGTGGGATCAGAATCGCCGCAAACGGCATAAAGCGCGTGGACAGCACAAAGAACAACATGTCTTCCGACGCTTTCTTGCGCATCTGAAACACCATCGCATAAGCGGCAGGAATGCCCAACAGCAGCGCCAGCGCCGTTGAGAGGAACGCGGCCACCGCACTATTGAACAGATACGCCGTGAAGCCGGAGTTGATAGCGAGCAGAAACTGACTCAGCGCCGGCTGAAAGATCAGCGTGGGCGGGATGGCAATCGCCGCCACCTCCGTCTTGAAGCCGGTCAGCACCATCCATAGCACGGGAAAAACCAACAACAACACGACGACATAGGCCACGATTGTCCACAGCAGACGTGAGCCTCTCGACGTTGATGCCAGACCCATTCCTTAGCTCCTTTCCACGACCGTGCGTTCGGTCATTAACCGCAACATACCTCGCGCCGCTAGAATGGCGACCACCACGCCGATCACGCCCAGCGCCGATGCCTGCCCGATCTGAAACGAGGTGAAGGCGGTACGATAGGTGTAGAACGGTAAGGTGTTGGTGGAGACCCCTGGTCCACCTGCCGTTGTTACATAGATTTCCGCGAAGGTCTGAAAGATAAAAATCGTGCCGAAGAGCAGGGCGATCTCATACGCTTTACGCAATAAAGGCAGCACGATACGCCAGAAGGTGGTGAACGCCGAGGCTCCATCCACTTTGGCCGCTTCCAGCACTTCGTCGGGAATGGATTGCAGGCCAGCCAGCAACACCAGCATCACAAAGGGCGTCCATTCCCAAGCTACGATCAGGATCACACTCTGCAAAGGGAACGTCGAGAACCAGGCTACCTGTGGCAAACCAAACAGGTGCAGGAACCAATCAATCATGCCAGAGGATGGATTCAAAAAGAGGTCTTTCCAGATCAGGGACATCACCGAGGGGGTGACTAAAAAGGGAACGGTGGCGAGCGCACGCAAAAAGCCGCGCCCCCAGATGGGTTGGTTCAACAGGAGGGCCAGAATGGTGCCTGCGATCAGGGCCAGGATCATCGCGCCTATCACCAGCTGGACCGTGTTCCACAGAATGGGCCAGAAATTGGGGTCGCCCACAAACTCGGTGATATAGTTGGCAAGCCCGACAAAGGGAAAGCCTTCGGAGGGAACCAGCAGATTCCAGGCATGCAGGCTGAACCAGATCGCCAGCAAAAAGGGAATCTGGGTTAGCACCAGCATAAAGATGAGCGCCGGAAGATGCAACCACGCTCTGCCCTCGCGCCCGCTCGCGCTAGGAGTAAGACGTTTGTGGATACCAGGAAGGCTTGACCTTTGCGGTGTCTGAAGCACTTGACTCATCTCATCGCACATCCTTTCTCCTTTGTAGGAACATGGAATGGATACCGCCTTTTTCAAGAAGAGAGAGAAGGACACCGATTGATGGCGTTAATCACGCTCAACATCAGCGTAATCGACGCCATCAATCGGCCCCAACAGAAGGACTAGTAGCCAGCCGTGTTGCTGGCGTTGACCTGGGACGCCAGGATTTGATCAGATTGTTGCAGTGCCTGATTGACGGTCATCTTCCCCGCAATGACTGCCGACATCAGTTCACTGACCTGCTGGCCTGCTGAGGCAAATTGGGGAATGCCAACATATTGCACCCCGTGATACGGCACGGGATTAAGCGTGGGGGTATCAGGGGTAGCCGTCTCGATAGAGTTCAGTGTGACCTGCGCAAAAGGTGCCGCCGCCTGGTAGTTCGGGTTCTGATAGATCGACGTGCGTGTCCCAGGCGGTACATTGGCCCACCCGAAGGTTTGACCGGCCAGGGTCAGATACTGCGGGCTGGTGGCCCAGGTCATAAATTTGAAGGCGGCATTTTTATGGTGGCTGGAGTTGACGAGTCCGAGCGACCAAGCCCAGAGCCAGTGACTGCCGTTGGGGGTCACAGCCGTTGGCGCATAGACATAGCCGACGTTGCCTGCGATCTTGGATTGCGAGGGTGTTTCCAGCACGCCGCCAAAGGAGGTGGCGTCATAGAACATGGCGGCCTTGCCTTGCGTCATTAAATTCAAGCAATCTTGCCAGTCAGCGTTGGAAGCGCCCGGTTCACCATACTTTTGCAGCAGGGTGGCATAGAGGGTCACGGCTTGCTGGACGGCAGGGGTGTTGAGTTGAGGTTGCCATTGTTCGTTGAACCATTGGCCGCCGAAGGTATTAATCATGGTATCAAGCGGGGCCATGTTCATGCCCCAGCCGGCCTGACCGCGCAAAACAATCCCAGCCGTCCCATTGGCAGGATCGTTCAACTTCTGAGCAAACTGTGCTACCTGGCTCCAGGTGGGATGCAGGGGCATGGTCAGGTGATGCTGGGCGAAGATCTGCTTGTTATACATGAGCATGCTGCTCTCTCCGTAAAAGGGCAGTGCATAGGGCTGATTCTGATAGGAGAGCGAGGACATGATAGGTTTGAGCAGATCGCCATAGTTGTAGCTACTCTTCTCCGAAGCGGACATCTTGTCAAGATAGGGTTGCAGATTTTGAATCCAGCCATTATGCGCCCAGATGGGAGTATCGTAGTTGCCAATGGTGGCAATATCGACTTTGCCAGCGTTGGTAGCCACATCCTGTGTGACCTTTGTACGCAGATCGTTTTCGGGCAACGTCACAAAGTTGACTTTGATGGTGGGGTTTTGTTTCTCAAAGACCTGTTTGGTCAATTGCTCCATCTGCACCATCTGCGAATTATTGACGGTCGCCACCGTGAGAGTGACGGTTCCAGAAGAAGAAGACTGACTCGATGGCGCACATGCTGCCAACACTGCTAAGATCAAGATAATGCCCGTAAGCATGGACATTGCTCGCATAACACTCTTCATTGCATGTTCTCCTTATTAGGTGCAATTATGTAGGAAAACAGAAACACCAGATGTCCTGAAAGCACTACATAGCCAGAAGACCGGGCCTCAGCAAGCGATACGTTTGAAAAGCAACCTCCTTTCCCGTTGAACTGTATGTAATAATGTGTGAAGACGAACAAATAAATGTTTCAACAATAACAAGGTTACCATCTTTTTTGTTCTTTTGCAAGAGTTTATACAATTCTCTTGCCTTGTGACACAACAATATGGTAAATTTGTTACAAGTAGCACTGATTTTATATAGACCTTCGATATAGACACTGATAGGGAGAAAACATGACATGGAGAAAAGACGCCTGAGCGCAACAGACCGGCATACACAACTGATCACATTGCTCAAGACACGTGGCTACTGCTCGGTTGTAGAGATGAGCCAGTTGCTCGATGTATCGCCAATGACTATTCGTCGTGATCTCTACACCCTGCAAGAAAAGAATATTGTGAAGGTAACTTACGGAGGCGCACACTTCATTGCCTCAGAGCAGACCGAACCCGACTTCGATACACGCACCCACGAACACTTATTTGCCAAACGAGCTATCGGTAAACGCGCCGCCGAGCTTTTCATAGAAGAGGGAGATGTGATTGGTATTGATAGCGGTAGCACCATGTTGGAAGTCGCACACAACCTACCAGACATTCCTTTGACTGTTGTCACTCCATCGCTACCAGCAGCGAACATCATCGCGCAGAACAAACGGCATCAGTTGATTCTGTTAGGTGGAACGCTGCAATCTACCTCCGGTTATTTCTATGGCCTTCAGGCTATCGCTACCTTACACAACTTGTATATCAATACACTTTTCCTCGCTACTGGTGGTCTGCTCCTGCCCGATAGCCTCTCTTCTAATTATCTATCCGATGCTGAAAACAAACAGGCACTGATCAAATCTTCACGCAAAGTTATTTTATGCATGGATAGCAGCAAAATAGGTCGCGTCTTCCTTGCACGCTTCGCTACACTCGATAGCATTGATACGCTGGTTACGGATGATGGCATTCTGGATGAGCAACGCAAGATCATTGAGCAGCAAGATAGACAGGTGATTGTAGCCTCTACAACAGATTGGGAATTGCAGCCCGAAGCAGCACTGAAAGCGATGCGTAGGCCAACCATACACCCTGCTTCATCGCTTTTAGACAAGTCCCATTGAAAGCTGTCGAGCTTAATTTTCAGCATGAGGGTGAGGTTGCACTACGCTGGATAGCAGTCTACTATACGCCATATCCCAAATAAAATAAAGAGAAAAAGTTTTCGGTGTGCTATAATAGTGCTGATCTCCGAAGGCTATTCAGGCGACATGGAAGGAGCGGTTCATGGCACTAGAACATCAACAGGCCATGACAGTTGAAGAATACTTCCAACTTGAGGAAAATGATCCTGAAACCTGCTACGAGTACATCGATGGTCACGTGTATGCGATGGCAGGCGGCACCGCTAATCATGACACCATCAAATCAAATATTCAACGCATGCTCTGGCAGCTTCTGCGTGGCAGCAACTGTCGCACCTATAGTTCCGATATGAAGGTCTACGTTACCGAGACGCGCTACTTCCATCCTGACGTAACGGTGACATGCGACCCGCGTGATCGGGGAAAAGTGCAAACAATCCAGTCTCCACGCCTCGTCGTCGAGGTTCTTTCTCCGACAACAGAACTTACCGACAGAACATGGAAACTCAAAAATTATTGCGCCCACCCCATGATTGAGGAATATGTGCTGATAGATTCGCGCTCGCTCAAAATCGAAAGCTACCATAAAGAACAGAACCACTGGATTTACGAAACCTTTGAACAGACCGATGAGATTCCGCTATACAGCCTGGGCGTCCACTTTCCCTTTGCTGATGCCTATGCTGATGTGGAATTTGATGGACCATCCACAGAGGAAGCAACTAACTAGCTAGATAGCAGTTCATTTAGTATTATAGCGATGAAGAGGCAATGGCTTCGGGTTCTGGAAGGCTTTGCTGCATTAAAGACTCTACCATAGGAACATCTTTTACTGATTTCTTACGAGTCGCCTTTCTTTTAGAACTCTTCCTCACAGTTTTTTCTTTTGCAGGTTGTAGGGTGGCTGTGTTTTCTACGGGGAAAAGTTCGTGCGGAATACACATTTGACGTTGGATATATTTCTTTACACTGTTCCGTGGGCTATTTGCTAGCCCTGCAATGCTGTCGATATCAGCTATTGATTTGATTTCTGTAAACGTGCGACTACTAACAATTATTTCTGCCGCCCTTTTGCTGAGACGCAC
Organism: Chloroflexota bacterium; assembly: GCA_021828635.1. The sequence continues at coordinate 4,020 of JAJZEJ010000728.1, read as the reverse complement.
TTCCTGCTGTAGCTGCTCCGCAGACATTTTATTGAACCGTTGCCAGACCGCAGTTATGTCTATGGTAACGTTTTCTTCGTCCGCCTGGTATTCTCTATCCCCATCTGCGATATAAACAGAAACGTCAATATCTAGCTGACTCAAATATTTTGCCATAAGCGGGCCAACTTCATCCCAAGACAACTTACCATTTTGCGCTCCAAGCTTGGGAAAGGCAATACTCGTTATGCCCGCTTTCTTGTAATTAGCTATAAAATACCGCAAGCCCTTTTCGAGATACTCTATCTTAGAGTTAGCTTTCCAGTTATCTTTCGTGGGGAAATTCAATATCCAGGGGGTACTGGCTTTATAAAGAGTAGGACGACCAATACGGAGCTTTCCAGCTTTGCATTCTTGCTGATAGACAACAAACATATCTGGATATCTTTGCTTAAAGGATAATGCCAACCCTTTGCCCATCACACCTTTACAATTCACAGTGTTAACAATAACCTGTGTTCTCGCTTCAAAAATATCTCCCTTTGCATAGTGGACAGCAACCATAACCAACTCCAATTAATTAGTAATTTTGTACTACTCAGAAATAAGATACCATCTTTTACCGATAAATGCAATGGTTCTAAGACCTATATGCTAATAAATTTGAAATTTTATACACCCGTATAGATATATATCATTATATAACCCATATTATAATATATTACATAGTAACTATTTTTAGGTAGCAACGTGGAGGTGATTAAAGTGTCTACTTATCTCAATGGTCATATCTATCATATGGTTCATATCGGAAATCTATGTAGTATCTTCAAACAGCAATCTCTTTTACCAAAAAATACACTCAAGTTGAGGGGAATAGATCATAGCTCTATTGCTAATGAGGCAGTACAACATTTAAGGGATCGTATTCGGGTTCAGGTTCCTTTAGATAAACAATCCTACAACCTTCATAGCTATGTACCATTCTATTTCACGCCATCTACACCTATGTTTTCAGCAGTACGTAGCAAGGTAATAATAGAACAAATAGTATTTTTAGAAGTTTCTCGCCAGATTATGAATAATAAAGGCGTTATCTTTACCGACGGTAACGCTAGCTGTCAGCAACTTTCAAAAAAGGGCAAAGAAATTGTTCTGATTATTCCAGCGTCGTCACACTCTCCCTGTGTACGCCAATACATTCCAGATGGTCCTCATGGTACAAGCGAATCTGTTTCTAATTTTTATAGTGATATTGCATGTCTTAAAAAACTTAACTGGAGAAGTATTTATGGTGGTTATACTGGCAATGGACCTGATGAGCGTCGCCGAGTAAGATGTGCAGAAGTACTTATACCAAATGCCGTGCCAACCTCACTTATAAAATGCATTGGTGTTCAGAACACAGAGATAGCTCAAAAAGTTAAATCACTTTTTGCTCAAAATAATCTCAAAGCAGCCATACCATTACTAACCATTCACCCTGATTTTTATTCCTGAAAGTTTATGCCGATACATAAAAGCAATCTGATTACATGATATCAAAGCTGAGACTTGTATGCTAGTATTATTTTTGTTTATACTAGCGTATAGATACAAGGATGTGCTAAAATAGCCATCATCTATATCATTAGATAAGCATTAATATAGAAAGCAAGTGAATACTGCTCATGGATCATCTGTCTGGCGAGATTTACCACATGGTTCATGTGGACAATCTTTGTAGCATTATAAGACATGGGTACCTACTATCTAAGGTTAAGCTTTCCCACATAAACATGCCATACCACTCCATTGCATATGATAGCGTACAAAATTTGAGAGATCGTGTCTTTATCAAAGACCTTGCTACAAATCGGTTTCATAAGCTCCATAGCTATGTGCCATTTTACTTTACAACAAATTCATCTATGTTTCATGTCCAGAAAAAGAGAGGTCTTCTTGATCAAATTGTATTTCTCGCTATTAGTCGGAACATTCTTACAGTTCCTGAAATCCTTTTTACTGATGGAAACGCTGCCCTTCAACAACTTTCTCGACATGGAACAGAGAAAGTTGGTATTACTCCTGCTACGCTCAGTACATCTTGTATCCGAGAATACCGTCCTGATGGACCATACGGAACAAATCAAAGATTTTCCAACATTTACAGTGAAGCCTCTCAATTACCTCTCCTTAACTGGTACGGTATCAATGGAGGATATATTGAGGATTGGGAAGAAAGTAAGTGTGTGAGAAGCTCAGAAGTATTGATTCCTGATAAGCTATCAATTGATAAAATACAATATATCGCGGTGCGAAGCGTAAACACGGTTAATGATATAAGAACACTACTCAAGCAATGTAGCCTCGCGCAACAAATACCAGACGTTAAAGCTAGACCTGACTTGTTTAATTTTTAGAAACGAACAGAATTGCTCACATAGCTACAAGCAAAGTGCTAATTAATCCCTACAATATACTCGAGAGAAAGAATAGAGTATGCAACGCAAGCCAACGTAATCCTGCTATCTATATCTTTCTCATATCCCACTTCATAGAGTATAATCATGACAGTAATATAAAGCAGGTGGGCAACTTACGAAAAAACCAACAGGTGGAACTATGACAACCTATCGCTGGACATCACGCGACCTGGAAGTCTTGCCCGACGACGGCAAGCGTTATGAGATCGTAGATGGAGAATTGTACGTGTCGAGACAGCCACATCTCTACCATCAAGTGGTGAGTGCAAAACTAGTTTCGCTCCTGGACCAGTGGAGCGAACAGAGTCAACAGGGTCTTGCTATTGCTACACCGGGCGTGATTTTTGCCGATGATGATGATGTGGTTCCTGATGTGATCTGGATCAGCAATGCTCGGCTGGCTACAGCATTCCAGCCTGATGGTAAGCTGCACTCGGCACCAGAGCTAGTTATCGAGGTTCTCTCTCCAGGCAGCAATAACGAGCGGCGCGACCGCGAAACCAAGCTCAAGCTGTATTCACGACGCGGCGTACTGGAATACTGGATTGTGAGCTGGCAAGAACGGCGGATTGAAATCTACCGCCGCGAGGAAGCTGTCCTCAAGCTGGCGGCAACGCTCTACGAAGACGATATCTTGCAGTCTCCTCATCTATTAGATTTTTCCTGTCCAGTACGCAAACTGTTCGCACAAATCGTCTGAAGAATAGTAACTCGCCGGTTCGCGCACGAAAAAGGCATCCGCACAACAATGATGTGGATGCCTTTTCTTGTTATTTCGCGTAGTATAGTTTAGCCCACGCTACCGGACATCTCAAGCTGGATCAGGCGGTTCAGCTCGACGGCGTATTCCATCGGCAGCTCTTTGGTAATTGGCTCGATGAAACCGTTGACGATCAGCGAGTATGCCTCGGACTCGTCAAGGCCACGGCTCATCAGGTAGAAGAGCTGATCTTCGCCGACCTTCGAGACGGTCGCCTCGTGACCGATCTCGGTCTCAGGGTTCTCGACGCGGATGGTCGGGTAGGTATCGGTGCGCGACTCCTCGTTCAGCAGTAGCGCGTCACAACGCACATTAGACTTTGTGTGGTGCGCGGCGGGATTGATGCGAATCAGTCCACGATAAGAGGCACGGCCCGTACCCTTCGAGACCGACTTCGAGAGGATCTGCGATGTAGTATGTGGTGCAAGGTGCGTGATCTTCGCGCCCGCATCCTGGTGCATACCATTATTGGCAAACGCAACCGAAAGCACATCACCACGTGCGCCCGGCTCCATCAGCAACACGGCTGGATACTTCATCGTGACCTTGGAGCCGAGATTGCCATCGACCCATTCCATCGTCGCGTCACGGTAGGCGGCGGCACGCTTGGTCACGAGATTGTAGACGTTCTTTGACCAGTTCTGAATGGTTGTATAGCGTACACGTGCGCCCTCTTTGACCTTAATCTCGACAACCGCACTATGCAGACTATCGCTGGTGTAGCTCGGTGCGGTGCAACCTTCCACGTAATGTATATAGGAACCCGGCTCGGCGATAATCAGCGTGCGCTCAAACTGGCCCATATTCTTGGCATTG